>JABDNM010000014.1 GCA_013043825.1 Flavobacteriaceae bacterium | reverse complement strand
AGCAGCGATCGATACTACCTATGATAGTTTCATCTTGACTTTGGGATTGAATCTTTAGTTAGCTATGACGGAAAATTTAAACCAAAGATTAGCATAAAAAAACTCCTTCAATTTGAAGGAGTTTTTTATTGATGTTATATTTTAAGTTAGTTAAAAAACCATCCTGCTGAAGCAAATAATCCGGAATTTTTCCAACTTTCATTTCCAGGAAATTGAAAATCGTTTATTTCAAGCAATCCAAGGTAATACCGGATCTTTAGATAAAGTCCCATAGCAAACTCGTAACCTACCCCTCCCGATACGCCAAAATCAAATCCCTTGGTCTGGTCTTTTACATCTTCTTCCGAAGTTTCTCCAAGAAATGTAAATTCATCTTTTGCCGACAGTAATAATCCAAACTGTGGACCTGCTTCTAGGCTAAGACCTTCAGCTATATAATATTGTGCAACAATGAGCAATAGCAGATAATCCAGTTTATAAGTGCCGGAAAAAGTTTCTCCTCCACCGCCTCCACGACGGGTGTCGAATAATTCTACATCACCAGTCGTGTCCTCATAGTCTGAGCCCATGCCGGCGTATAGCAATTCACCATGTAGCGCAAAGTTCTCCGACATCAACATGGTTAGCATAATCCCGAGGTGAAAACTTATTCTGTTGTCAAAACTGTCTGCTTCATCACCGTAGATAGTTGAGCACACAAGACCTCCAATTATACCAAATGCAATGTCGTTTGTTTCCTGAAGTACTGCTGTTTCGTTTTCACGATCTAGTGTCAGTTTTTCAATATCGGTCAAGCTCATCTCCGAAAGATCGTATTGATCAGAATCGGTTAGAGCATAATCCTGCGCATTAATTGAATTGAATACAAATAATGCGAGCGCTGAAATAAATAAGAATTTTTTCATAATTGATTAGTTAAAGAATTCGTGCTTATAAAATTATTGCAATATTATGTATCTATTGGTTCTAAGTGTATGATTTTCATCATCTTAACTACATAAAGATAAGAAATTTGAATTTCATGAAAGCAAAATCAACCTAACTCATGTGTTGTTGTTGGTAAACAATGCTATCAAGGACCAGCATCTGGGGATGAGAGCACAAAAAAAGATTGCGTTTTAACTACCAATATTCTATAAAAAAACCCATCAATCATGATGGGTTTTTAATAGAGTTGACTTGACTCTTATTATCGCTTCAAGGTAAAGTGTCCTCTGAATTCTTTGGTTGTTTCATCTTCTTTGTATTCCACTCTAAACCAGTAATCGCTGGACGGAAGTGGATTACCATTATAGGTTCCATCCCAGCCAGGTCCTAGCGGACTCAATTGCTTGAGTAGTTTGCCGTGTCGATCGAAGATGTAGATCTTCGCTGTTGGGTCTCCATTGGCAATTCCTGTGATGTTCCAGGTATCGTGGAATCCGTCCTGGTTGGGCGTTACCACACGGGGGTAATCGATCACCCCTAGTTCGATGGTAACACTACCACATCCGTTGGCATCCTTGATGGTCACCAGGTGATTGCCAGGCTCCACACCCGTGAAGCTGCCCTCACTCTGGAAGGGACCGTCGTCCAGCTGGAAGAGGTAATCTCCTATTCCCATGGCCGTAGCCTCGATGGTATGACTGGAGTCAAAAGCACCGCTGGTTACCACCGCGTCGAAGACCTCCGGAGGTCCCGATAAAACCACCGTGGTGCTGGCAGTGGTCTGACAGCCCGTCTCGATACGTGTGACAGTAACCTCATAGACCCCGCCCTGCAACGCGACGATCGATCCACCCGTCTCATTGGGTAGTATCTGTCCCTCATAACGCCATACAAAAACATAGAGGCTCTCATCAAGGCCCGTGTCGATAAGCGGTGGGGATACCTCCCCTTCCTCCTCCTCGATAGGATTGCCGGAGCTATCCACACAAAGACGGTACTGCTCTTCCAGGGTCACAAAAGGTAAAGATTCTACCTCCAAGATCACCTCTACAATATCATAACAAGCCCGATCATCGTTGGGATCAACCTGGTTGGTCACCCGAGCATAGATCACCTGGGGATTGATCACATTGAGGTAGATGTTAGGCAAGGCATTGGTGCCCGCCTCGGCAGCCTCCAGGGTCTCATGGAAGGTGATGATAAATTGATTGGGGTCCTGACCCCCTAGTATCTCCGCCTGTAGCGCATCGGCCTGATCATCCAACTCGGTGGGATTGCCCGCATCACGCTTTAGGGTGAACTGGCCCAGACCATCGTTCTGCTCGTAATTATCACAAATAGTATAAGGCAAGGCCGGCTCGGTGGCCGTAGCCCCTTGCTTAACCACTAAAATGAAACTCAATTCATTGATATTCTGGGTGTAGGGAACATAACAACCCGTCTGGGTGTTGAGGATCCCAACATAAATGGTGCGCTCTGTCGTATCGTAGATATAAGGAATGCCCGAGGCCAAAGCACCTACCATCGCCTGAGCATCGGCAGCACTCTCGTAATACTGTACATCGAACAAGGTAGGATCCTGACCGTTTAATACCTCCGGATCCTTATCGTCCAAAATAATGGTCTCGGTACCTAAAAAGGGAACCTGACAAGCGATCTCATCACTGATATCGGCCGTGTCATCGGCCAGTGGATGGACTATAAGCTCCAACTCAACAATACCAAAACACGGAAGCTCCCCGGGGGGTACATCACGCGTTAAGCGCGCATAGACCACCTGGTTGTTGGGTACCGTGTTGGTATAAGGACTCGTAAGCTCGGTGCCGGCAATACCATCGATGGCAGCCTGTAAACTCTCATAGTAGCTCACACTTACATCGGCCTCTCCTCCGATGATCTCCACATCCTTGCTGGTAAGATCAAACTGGGAGATCCCATCTCTTGAATCCACCTGGTCACAAACCTCCAGGGCCGTAGGAGCGGTGGGAGTAGGATTGGGAAGTACCCGAAGCGTTACATTGGTGCGAACCTCACAATCAGACATCGTGAAAACACTCACAAAAACATCCTGTGGATTGGCAATGTTCTGATAGGAGGTAGGATTGGCGATAGGATTATTGTTGTTCTGATCATCCAGGGTCTGGTAATAGAACACAGACAGGGTAGGATCACCCAGGGTGATCGCATCGTTGTTCTGGCTCAGATCAAAGGTCGAAATCCCATCGTTGGAACTACTGCCACCTAACTCATCATCACATAAAACCTGGTCAAAAGGACCTACACCAATAACCGGCAAAGGACTCACCACGATCTCAAAGGGAGTAACCCTAAAACAACCCGTGGTAGCATGCTCCAAACGTACCCAGATCATCTGACTGGGCGTAGCGGTGTTCATATAAGCATCCGGGGTGGCAATAGCATTGGTCGCAGCCAAGGCATCGGCCTCGCTCTCATAATAGGTAATGGGTAGAAAATCTGCCGGATCCTGGGTCCCCAATACAAAAGGATCGTTGAGCGTGAGATCGAAAATGGCAAATCCATCCCCGTCATCATCACAAAGCTCCATAGGATCAATAAAATCTGCCGTAGGAGCATCCGGTAATAACTCCACAACCAAATCCATAGAAACCACCGTATAACACGGTAACTGCCCCGAAATATTACGCGTAACCCGAGCATAGATCGTCTGGTTAAAAGCAATGATGTTCGAATAAGGACTCACCAAAGCATCCCCGGGATTGCCCAGATCGGCCAACAGGGCCGTCTCAAAATAAAGAACATCTACATTGGTCTCCCCTCCGATGATCTCCCCATCCTTGCTCGTAAGATCAAAGAAGGAATAAAAACCATCGTTGTCATCATCACAAACAACCAGCGGAGTAGGCGATACTACCACCGGGTTGGGATCCACATTGATGAAAAAACTCGTCGGAGCCGAACATCCCTCTCCATTGAAAACCGAAACAAAGATCTCCTGCTGGGGAGTGAAAATGTTCTGATAAGCCGTAGGATCCGCAATCGCAATACCCGCAGCCTGATCGGCAGCATCCTTATAATAACGAACCTCAAGGGTGCTGTTGCCTAAATTGATAAGTGGAGTGTTGACCGTAAGATCAAAGGTCGACAAACCATCAAAGGGAGTACTGCCCCCTACCTCATCATCACACAAGAACAGATCATCACCCGTGCCAATAGCAGGGAAGGTCCCTACCTCGATCTCAAATGGTGTGATCCGCAAACAGCCCGTAACACTACTCTCCAAACGTACCCAAATACTCTGACCAGCACTGATAAAAGCATTGGCAGGATCAATGGCATTGGTCCCGGCAATAGCATCGGCCTCAGTCTCATAATAAGTGATCGGCAATACAAAATCTGCCGGATCCTGCGTCCCCAATACATAAGGATCGTTCTGGGTAAGATCAAAAACAGAAAGCCCATCCCCATCCTCATCACAAACGATCATAGGATCAATGAAATCGGAAGTAGGCATATCCGGTAAGGCCACTACAACCAACTCCAACTCCACAATGGTATAACAGGGTAAAACCCCAGGGGGTACATCCCGGGTAACTCGCGCATAGACGATCTGACTGTTGGGAGTGATATTGGTATAGGGACTCACAATCTCGGTGCCCGGTGTGCCAGCCTCGGCAGCAGCCAAAGTCTCATAGTACAACACCGAAACATCTGCCTCGCCACCAATGATCTCCCCATCCTTACTGGTGAGATCAAAACCACCCACAATACCATCATCATCATCGTCACAAAGCTCCAGGGGGGTAGGATTCTCATTAGGAGTCGGGTTGGGAAGCACTGTAAGGGTCATCGTAACGGTAATACTGCAATCAAACTCCGAGGTAACACGACCAATGATCGTCTGAGGGGTCGAGGTATTCTGATACATCGTAGGGTCCGCAATCGGGTTATTGGCCATCTCATCGGCCACCGTCTCAAACCACAAAACTGTCAAGGTAGCATCACCACCGGTAACAGCCACGTTCTGAGTGGTGAGATCAAAAGTCGAGATCTCATCCACACGAGTGGAACCATTGAGCTCATCATCACACAAGGCCATCTCAAATGGACCCAAATCCTCAGGCAACGGATCAACGATCAAGGTAAGTGGAACTATATCATAACAGCCCTCGGCACCATTGGGATTGGGAGGAGAAGTAGAAGTGTTGTTACCCACCACCAAAATATAGATCTCCTGGGGATTCGAAGAATTTAAAAAATTCGTAGGATTGGCAATGCTCTGTGAATAATCCGGGGCCGTCAAAGCATTGTTACCCGCAGTTACCGCATCACTCTGCAATACATAATAGTAAATGTCAAACTCGGTAGGATCCATACCGCCCAAAACCTCAGGCTCAACAACCGTGAGATCGAAAAAAGTGAAACCATCGGGGGTGGAATCGTCGCAAGCTCTCAGTGGCGCTTCAGGTTCGACAGCAATGGGAGAATTTCGAACTATTAGGAACAATTCAGCAAATTCCACGCAACTGCTATTATTACTTTCAACGCGTGCCCAAACGCTATCACTATGTATATCATCATTGGTATAGGGGCTAGTAAGTGGAAGTGCCGCGTTCTGAGCATCGAGGAGTGTCCCGTGGTAGCTCACTGTTAAGTTCGGGTCACCCATGGTAATGTCATTATCGGCTTGAGTTAAGTCGAATTCAGCAAAACCATCATTGTCACTGTCACAAACGATCAAGGGATCTGGAGCGTTGTTGATGGCAAAGGGCATATCAAATTCGATGAAGATCTCTCCTTCCGAAGTACAGAGTCCATTAAAATCAACAATTAGTTTGTAGTTTCCGGTTGTGTTAACCACAAGTGTTGGTCCGGTTTCGGCAGGTACGAAAGGAATAAATGTCCCTGAGCCCAGTGGACTTTCAAACTGCCATTCGTAGGTGGTTCCCGGAGGAACACTAATGTCGGGCATTATTTCATAATCTTCCCCTTGGCAACGTGCATTTCCGTTAGCAATGGTTAGGTCTACACCCAGGTCCACACTTCCTATATTAAAGGACCCAGCTCTAAAGAATACCGCAGAATCGAAGGAAGAATCTCCGCGATCTGCGATCACCATTTTTAATTCATAGGTCTCCCCAGGAGTTAAACTAGCTGTTGCAGCCAGCGAGGTAGTATACCCATCAAATTGTATCTCGTTCTGGTTGTTCCCGGCCCAATTACTAACATAAAACTCAGGAAAGAAGTTGACGCCTGGGATTTCGCTGCCACACATGAAGGTATCTGCATGGATAGAAAGTGTGCTTACAGGTACATTTAGAGAACCTGGAACAGCCGCGATATTGGTTCCTCCAAAGGCAGTTCCCGAGTCATTCGGAATTCCGGGACCTCTCAGTAGAAAAGCAAATCCATCTCTAAATTGTGCATCACATTCGAAGTCGTTTTCATATTCTTCAGAAGCAAATATAAAATCGAAGGAAATATCGGAAATTATGGGAACGAAAGTAAACTGAAAGACCGTGGCGTTATTAGTTTGCACGTTATCTCCACTCTGAATATCGAGTATGGTCTTGAGATCATCATCACCCGGCCATGTTACTCCACCGCAGAGACCTGAATCGGAAGATCCGCTCACATCGTTGGGACCTTCAGCACTTACTCCATAACCAGTAGATAATATAATTCCTTCCTGAAACGGAAAATTGGTTCCGGTTGCGTCAAAATATCCCCAACTTCGTTCTAAGAGATTTCCAACCCCGTCACAATTCTCTTGCAAAAAAGTCATGTTTACCTCCACGCAGTCACCGCCAATCAATACCTGATTGATCAGATCCTCGGCAGATAGGGCATTTTCTGGGTCGAGAGGATCATTGACATTAATGGACTGCGAGAAACTGGCATAGGCGAAGCACAGCAGAACAGGCAGCAATAATTTTCTCATAAAGTAGGTTATTAAGTTCCCAAATATATTGAATACATTGGTTTTCTTTCATAATTTTGCAAAAAAATGAGCGGAATGTCCGAATTTAACATCTCCATCCAACCTACTAGTAACGAGAATATTATAAAATTTGTTGCTAATACCTTCCTTACACAGGCTAATAGCTTCGAATTCAAGAACATAGAGGAAGCGGCTCCCAGTCCAATTGCCCGTCAATTGTTCCATTTACCCTTTGTGAAAACAGTGTATATCTCACAGAACTTCATCGCCGTTGAAAAATTCAATATCGTTTCATGGCAGGATGTACAGGAGGAAGTGGCCCAGTCGATAAGCGAATATCTAGATAGTGGGGCTCCCGTGTTAGAAATAACGGAAAACTCTAAGATCCCTGTGACAGTCTACGCCGAGAGCACACCAAACCCTGCTGCTATGAAGTTTGTAGCCAATAAGCCCCTTGCCGACGGCATTTTTGAGTTCAAATCCATAGACGATACCGAACATGCGCCCTTGGCCAGGGAGTTATTTGGGTTCCCATTTGTGAAAGAAGTATTCATTAGCTCTAATTATGTCTCTATTTCAAAGTATAATATGGCCGAATGGCAGGAAATTTCGATGGAATTAAGAGAGTTCATACGATCTTATATTGAAAAAGGCAAACCTATTTTAGACGACTCGATCCTGAATAGCGATACTGGCAGCAATAATGATGGTACTTCCAAAGTAAATTCTTCCGAAGAAAACCAACAGAAAGCAAAAACCGAACTCAGCGCAACCGAGAAGGAGATCGTCTCCATCCTGGAAGAGTATGTAAAACCTGCTGTGGCAAGCGATGGTGGCAATATTGCCTTCGATTCCTTCAATGAAGAAACCAAGACAGTTCGTGTAATTCTTCAAGGTGCCTGTAGCGGTTGCCCTTCGTCTACAGTTACTTTGAAAAATGGAATAGAGACCATGTTACGCGAGATGATGCACGGAAAGGTAAACTCCGTGGAGGCGATCAATGCTTAGTTGTTGGCTTATATCCTGAATTTTCGTTCAGAATTCTGTACCTTACTCGTCATTAATTTAAATTGAAAAAAATGGCAGTATTAAAAGTTATTGAAGTATTAGCGAATTCGAACAATAGTTGGGAAGATGCTACTAGAAATGCGGTAAAACATGCCGCAAAGAGTGTCAAACAAATCAAATCGGTCTATGTAAATGAGCAAAGTGCCGTTGTGAATGGAGATGACGTGGTCGAATTCCGTGTAAACGTTAAAATTACTTTCGAAGTAAAATAACTCATTCCAAATCATTTAATTTATACGCTTTTGAGTAATCAAAGGCGTATTTTTGTTCTGCATGATCCCTACTATGAAGTCACTTTTTATCGGAATAACCCTGGCATTTGCCATCGCCTCCTGTACCTCATCCAAAAACGAAACCGTGAAAGACCACAAGTTTACGAATGATTTGATCCATGAGACCAGTCCGTATCTCTTGCAACACGCACACAATCCTGTGAACTGGAAACCATGGAATGCAAAGACCTTACAAGAAGCCAAGGATCAAAAGAAACTAATGATCGTGAGCATTGGTTATGCGGCATGCCACTGGTGTCATGTGATGGAGCGAGAGAGCTTTGAAGATTCGACTGTTGCAGCTGTGATGAATGATAAATTTATTTCGGTGAAAGTGGATCGTGAGGAGCGACCCGATGTGGACCAGGTATATATCAGTGCGGTACAACTAATGACGGGAAGAGCGGGATGGCCTCTGAACGTAATCACCTTACCCGATGGAAGGCCGGTCTGGGGGGGCACCTATTTCCAGAAAGAAGACTGGATCCAGGCCATTGACCAAATAAGCACTTTGTATGAAGAAGAACCACAAAAATTGGTCGATTATGCCACTCGCCTGGAACAGGGGATTAAAAGTCTCGACCTCATTGAATTGAACACCGATGAAATAGATTATACCAAGTTCGAAATTCAACCCGTAATCGATTCCTTGAAACGAAATCTCGATGTGATCAATGGAGGTACGAGAGGCGCACCCAAATTTATGATGCCTAGAAACGTAGCTTATTGGATGCGAACGGCACAGGAAGAAAATGATGAACAGTTGATGGAACATGTACTCCTTACCCTGGACAAAATGGCGTTTGGAGGTGTTTACGACCAGATTGGTGGTGGATTTGCCCGTTACAGCACCGATTCCAAATGGCATGTTCCCCACTTTGAGAAAATGCTGTACGACAACGGACAACTTGCGAGCTTATACAGTGAAGCTTTTGCCATCACAGGTAAGACTCTCTATAAGGAAGTCGTAGAGGAAACGCTGGAATTTGTGTCTCGTGAACTTACCCATGACGCGGGAGCTTTTTATTCTTCCCTGGATGCGGACAGTAAAACCGAGACCGGAGCGTTAGAAGAAGGAACCTATTATATCTATACCGAAGAGGAACTACGAAGTGTTATCAAGGATGATTTTGCCCTGTTTCAGGACTATTACAACGTAAATGACTTCGGAAAGTGGGAGGAAGAAGGAAAGTATGTTCTCATTCGAATCAAAAGTGATGCTGAAATAATCAAGGCACATGCGTTGAGCCAGGAAGTCCTTCAAAAAAAGAAACAAGCCTGGAAAAGAGCGTTGATGGAATTCAGAAATAAGCGACCCAAACCCCGACTGGACGACAAGACATTAACCTCCTGGAACGGACTCATGCTGAAAGGATATGTAGATGCTTACAAGGTCTTTGGGACAGAAGCTTACCTAAAGATTGCATTGAAAAATGCCCGTTTTATTGCTGAAAATCAATTGCTAGGAGATGGCAGGTTATGGCACAATTATAAGAATGGAAAGAGCAACATCAACGGTTACCTTGAAGATTATGCCTCAGTGATCGACGCTTATATCGGTCTCTACGAAGTTACACTGAACGAAGAATGGCTCGACAAGGCAAAATCCATGGCAGATTACACACTGGAACATTTTCACGATACGGAAAAAGGAATGTTCTACTTTACTTCAGACGAAGATGCAGAAATTGTAACGAGAACCATCGACTATCGGGACAATGTTATTCCTTCATCCAATTCGATGATGGCCAAGAACTTATTTGTGCTCTCCCATCATTTCGATGAACGAAACTTTGCCGACATCGCTCATCAAATGCTGAAAAACGTACAAGGTGAACTGGAGCAATATCCCGGCGGTTTTTCGAATTGGCTGGATTTGCTTTCCAATTACAGATCGCCCTACTACGAGCTGGTGGTCGTTGGACCTGAGGCCGATGAGATGATCACCAAATTCAACAAGATCTATTTACCGGGCAAACTTATCGCGGGAAGCACATCACCTGGTGAAAGTCCGTTACTCAAAGGCCGGTTCCTTCCAGGAAAAACATACATCTATGTGTGTGTAAATAACACTTGTAAATTACCGGTGACAGAAACTGAGAAAGCCCTGGAACTCATGAAGTAAGAGCGTTTAGTCTATCGGTTTAGTAGTCTAAAACGAGTAGCTAGATTTACCTATTTTTTAACAATTTCTTGTTGATTTAATACTTATATTCGCACCTTCTTAAACGGCTGGGGATTCATATTGGAAATACCATATTATCTGAATTTATAAACGACCCCCTCAAGCGTTTCGGGAATGAATATGAAACGACTAATTTTGGTTGGATCTTCTAAAACCTCTAGTATGAAAAACTTTTTTGCAATTGCTTTTACGTTTGTCTTATTGTTGACCTCTTCCACAAGCTTCTCTCAAATGAGCATGGAACCAGAGACAACAGATTATCTCACCAACAAAGCGATCGCTATCTATCCGAACGCCAATAATGTAACTGGTTCGGTATATGAAAATCAAGATTTTGTACAGGGATTTATTTTCAAGAATGGTAAAGCACTCGCCTCGAATGTTGCCCTTCGCTATAACGCCCAAAAGGACGAAATTGAAGTTATGGCTACCAAAGATGCTCCCTTAAGAACCGCACGTGTTTTGGTAAAAAGCAGCGATATCTACTCCAAACTCATGAATAAAGTATTCGTTTATTCAAACAAAAGGGAAGGTTTGGACAAAGCCGGGTATTTTATCGTACTCTACGAAGGAGATACTTATGCACTTTACAAGAAGCTTACTAAGAAATTCATCGAAGGGCGCGAATCTGTTAATTCTATCACAAGAGACGTCCCTCCTTCCTACAGCGACAAAGAATTTTATTATCTTGTGAATAAGGTGGATGGAAGTTTTACTGCTTTTCCGAAGTCGAGAAAAGGAAAACTGAATATGTTCATCAGAAATAAAAAAGCTGTGAAGGACTTTATCGCTCAGAATAAGTTGAATATCAACAAAGACTACGCATTAAAAAAGGCAGTGAAGTTCTACGACGAACTCTAAATTAGTTACATCATGAGAATGCTTCTAGTACTCATCACCATGGCGGTTTCGTTTGCTTCCAATGGACAGTACGAAACAAGAGGCCTTACTTCCGACCTGCAACGGGTCGATACCTATGTCAACAGAAATGACAAGGATCTTAAATATGAAGTTCCCAATGATTATGAAGGTTCGCCCTATTACAACGAAGCATTTGTTATGGGTAATATCTACGAGGGCAACAAGTTGTTAGGTACAAATATCCCTATGAGGTTCAACATCTTCTCGAACGAGATCGAGGTGAAAGAGAACTTGGCGACCCCCAATTCCGAAGCAAAACCACTTACAAAATCTTCTGATATTTTTGTGAAAATGGGCAATACTATTATCGTCTTGATTCCTTTCAATGGAAGTGACGAGGAGGGCAGTTACTTTGAAGTGCTATTTGAAGGTAAGAAGGTGGACCTCATGAAGAAGGTTGAGAAGGAATACAGTCCCCCGGTAAAAGCTTCATCTTCCATCACCCGGGATCTTAAGGCTGCTTTTACCGATGATGTTACCTATTTCCTTCAAACTAAGAATGGGCGCATGTACCAGCTTCCCAAAGCCAAGCATAAAAAATTATCCATCTTCGGGCCCAAAGAACCGGCATTGCAGGCTTTCATAGATGAAAACAACTTGAATATCAATGCACAGGAAGACTTGTTACGCGTGATTCGTCAATACGACTCGATGTAACTTTAGGATCCTTTCTTAGACTCCTCCTCTAAAAGTCTCTTTATATAGAAGGAAGGATAGATTCCAAACTTTTTATAGAATGCCTTGGAAAAGGATTCCGCACTTTTGAAGCCACACTCGTGGGCAATGGCCTTGATCGTATACTTTCGGAAGGTCTTATTTACTTTCAATTCATCAAACGCAAAGCCAATGCGTAAGTCGTTGATATACTTTGAAAAATTCTTCTTCTTTTTCATATTCACCACCTTGGACAGGTAGGTTGAATTGGTTCCGAAATGCTTGGCTGTGTCATTCAGCGATACTTTTTGAGATAAGAAACCCTTATTCGTTTCAAATTCCTTAAGATACCCCATGATCTCCGCCACCGTTTCTTCGGCGATCTCGCTTTTCTGCACTGTGGGCACGTTCTCAACTTCTTCTGTTTCGACAAGGTCTCCATTTTTTTCCATCAGGTTCTCAAACCGTTTCTTATACACCTTTTGTCTTCGGAAATAATAAATCAATGCAATTACGGCCACCATCAGCACGATGAGCGCTACCCATATTTTAAGAATCGATTTTTTATTCTGAAGTTGTAAACCCGTGATCAAGTTGTTTTTGTCTTCCAGCAATTCGGGTATGGTATATTCTTTTTCGGTTTTCGCTTTTACGAAAACTTGCTTCGCATCGATCAGGCTGTCCACCAAAACAAGTTTATAAAGGTATTTCAGCTGCATCTCCTCATTTTTATTCAACTTATAGTATTCGGTAAGTCTGTTATAGACCAAGGGTAATTCTGGAGAAAGGATCTGGTCCGCCTCGTAAATGGAATCTGCTTTTTTAAAGTAAAACAACGCTGTTTGCTCCTTCCCTTGGTCATGATAAATGCTCCCTAAATAGTAATTGTAAATAATGGGATAACTATGAATGAAGTAGTCTCTGTATTGGTCTGCCTTGTTCAAACTATCAAGTGCTGCCTGGTAAGCTCCCTTCATATATAGGGCAGTGCCGGTGTGTGAAACAAAAGCGTGGTAGGTGGTTGAATCCTGTACCTGAAGGGCTTTATCGATCCCTTTTTTGAAATAGGCAAGGGCCGAATCGGGTTTTTTCAATCGAACGAAACATTTGCCTATTCCTTCTACCGAAGCGATGTAATTATCATAATAGCGGTCTATATTTCTATTGCTTTGAAGCAATTCGTAGGTAAGCCGGGCCGCATCAAGGGTCTTCTGATAATCCCCCCACAGTTCATTGATACCATTGATCTGGTGCAGTGCGGTTATTTGATGTGCAACGTTTTGCTTGTCCTTGGCTTGTTGATAACCAAGAATAGCGTTTGCGAGACTTTCTTCGTAGGCTTCATTATTGTAGAGATACAAGGATTTGAATAAATAACCAATGGTAGGAAAGTTGGGATGATCCCCTCCTTTTGAATAGGCAATGGTGGTATCCAGGTACTTCAATGCCTCTTTGTAAGGTGCCACAAAGGCCAACCTACTGTATCCCCTGGCCATTTTCACGCTGTCGGTCGCTTCTCGCGCCTTTTTTATATAGGTTGCTGCAATCTTTCTAGCGAGAAGTGTATCGGTTACATTGTCATCGTAAAGTTCTATAAGCGATTCGTACGAGAGTGAACTCAAGTAAGAAGTGGTGTATTCCTGTCCATGAAAGAGCGTCTGGATGAGTAGAAATAAAACGAAAAAGCGACTTTTCATAGGAACTCAGGATAGATTTTATTCTGAAGGGTAAGTTTTCAACTCATAACAGGCCCTTGAGACTATGGTAAGGATCTTATTTCGAGATCTTAATTTATTTTTTCATTATGTTTGATCCTCCAGTGAATGCGATAAATTCGCATTACAAAAACTAAACTAGTCATAAATCTCCTTTCCATCTTTACCGCTCCGGTCTATTTTTATAAAATACGACTCTTAATTAATAAAAGGAATGACTTTTGATTAGTTTATGACCCCAACCTTTTCTAATTTTGGGGAAGGTAGAAATGTAAACTAGAAATAATGAGAAAACTGATAATAATGATGATCGTACTTGTCACCGGCTTTGCCGCCGGGGCGCAGGATTTTGGTAATAATTACGGTATCCGTCAATTTACCAACGATCTGTTCCAATTGGATGAGTACATCAAAAGACAAAATAAAGGAATCGATTTTGAGGATACTGCAAGTTACGTAGGAACTCCTTATAATCATCCGGATTATTTAATGGGTAATGTGTATAAGAACGATTCGTTATGGGCATCAAATGTGGCTTTGCGTTACAATGCTATTGCCGATGAAATGGAGATCAAGGAATCGTTGAACAGCCCGAATGTTGACGCCAGGGTTTTGACAAAGTCACCCGATGTTTTTGTTAAGATCATGAAGGACATCTATATTTTCGCTCCCTACAAAGGTGGCATAGAAGGTGGAGGTTACTTTCAGGTATTGTTCGAAGGTGATAAGATTGGACTGTTCAAAAAGCCTAAAAAGAGCTTTACAGCTGAGAAAAAGGCCAGTACTTCAATCACCAGGGATCTTCCGGCAAGCTTTAAGGATAAACCGGTTTATTATATTGTAGATAAGAATGGTAAATATTATGAACTTCCATCTTCAAGGACCAAGAAACTCAAAGTGTTCGGTGCCAATGAAAAAGCCATCAAGGCTTATGTACGACAGTACGGTTTGGACCTGAATAAAGAAAATGACCTCCTTCGGGTGATTAAGCACTATGATACCTTTTAAAAGGTTATCCTGAAATAAAATCCTTCAAATAGAAAGGTTCGAAGTAAGCGACATCCACGGTGTCGCTTTTTTTGTGCTTTTCTTCTACAAGAATAGCCATCTGGGCTGCAGACGGCAATTGCTCACTTTTAAAAATGGCATTCGCATGATCGCAAATCTTTTGAAACTTCTCAACTCCGTTCCCAATAAACTCAACCTTTCCAGATTGTAATTGCTCCTGGAATGAATCTTTGACGAGTATCTCGGCCCGAATTTCCCGTATTTCATTCATTTCGCCATCATAAATTGCACTATATACTTCCATCCGTCGTGCATCTATGAGAGGAATTACGAAGTCTGCATCTGTATCTGCCTTACGAGCTAGTGATTTCAGCGTTGAAATCGCATAAAGAGGGATATTCAATGCGAAACATAATCCCTTAGCCGCAGATACCCCAATGCGCAGCCCTGTATACGATCCCGGACCCATGCTCACTGCAATTGCATCCAGATGGTGCATATCCAGTTTGGCTTGAGACATTACTTGTTCTATATAAACATGTAGGCGCTCTGCATGGGAATAGGAAGTACTGTTATCCTCCTTCAAAGCAATAACGCTTCCGTTCACCGAAAGCGCTACCGAGCAATTTGTTGTTGCAGTTTCAATACAAAGTATATGGGCCATTATTCCTCGCTCTCTTCTTCCTTATCATCCGAAGACTGTTCTTCAACCTTATCACCAGACTCCAGACGTTTGGTGACCAAATTATACGGCCCGGTGATCACCAAATCACCTTCATTGAGGCCCGAAGTGATCTCTATATTACTATCGTCCTGTATACCGGTCTTCACTACGCGTAATTTTGCTATACCCTCCTGGTTTATAAACACCCCTTCAAACTTTTCTTCATTGGTTGAAGTGGTTTCCTTCACCTTCGTTTTCGACTTGCTTATGGTATCTGACGGTAATTTTACCACAATCGCACTAATGGGTACTCCCACTACATCCGCTTTTTTATCGGTCATGATATCTACAGTAGCCGTCATACCTGGCCTAAACGGAGAATAGTAGTCGGGCTTACCTTCGGTGAGATCTTTATACGACTCCGGCACGATTCGAACCTTTACTTTGAAGTTGGTCACCTGGTCCACAGACAAGGCTGTTTCAGCCGAATTCGCGATCTCGGTCACGATTCCTCTAAATTCTCGCTTCAAATAAGCATCCACCTCAACTACGGTTGAATCACCAATAGACACCTTGACAATGTCGTTCTCATTAACGTCTACTTCAACCTCCATGTTGCTGAGGTCTGCAACTCGTATGATCTCGGTCCCTGCCATTTGCGCAGTACCCACAACTCGTTCACCCAATTCTACAGAAAGTTTTGAAATGGTTCCTGTCATAGGGGCGAAAATGCTTGTCCGTGATAAATTATCGCGCGTCTGTTTTACATTGGCCGCCGCACTCTGCACACTGAAATAAGCTGCTTCCCTATTGGCCTGTGCCATCTCATAATCAGCATTCGATGCATCCCACTCACTTTTGGAGATCACCCCTTTTTCAAAGAGAAGTTTATTTCGATCGTAATTGAGTTTTGAATTCTTTAAATTGGCTTCTGCCTGAGCAAGTTGTGCCCGGAAGTTCTGAAGACCAGCCTGTGCCTGGGTTAAGGCAGATTGAATAAGATCTGGATTGATACGCACCAACAAGTCTCCTTTCTGCACCTGTTGTCCTTCTACCACAGGTAGTTCGATGACCTCCCCCGATACTTCCGACGATAACATCACTTCCACCTCGGGTTGTATCTTTCCCGTTGCTGCAACTGTTTCCACAATTGTGATGGGTTCGATCTTGGAAATTTCGACCTTGTTCACATCACGATCCTTATTTCTGCTGCCTGCAAATAGCAGAATAGCAATAACTGCAACGATTCCAAGAATCCAAAACAGGGTCTTTTTACTCATAATTAAAACTTTAGGTCGGTTGGTGAGATGCCAAAATACAACTCTAGTACCTTTAATTTAAAAATATAGTCGTATTTCGCACGATTTGCCTCTATAGTGGCATTGTCAAATCGAATTTTGGACTGACTGAAATCGAAAGCATTGGTCAATCCAACATCATATCGATCTTTAGCATATTGGTAGGCCAATTCCTGTGATTCCAACGCTAGTTGGGCAGCTTCATACGACTTCAAGGCTCCTTTTGCATCGACAAAGGCCTGGTATACATTGGATTCCAGGTCCAGTTTGGCCTGATCCAAAAGATACTCCTGTCGCTTCACATTCACTTTGCTACGCTTTACACTATTCCGTGTAGAAAAACCATTGAAAATAGGTACGTTCAGCTGTACTCCGTATGAGATTCCATCGTTCAGATACAATTGTTCCTCGAAGGGTAAAGGATCTAATTCACGGGCACCTATCACATTAGGATTCAAACCAAATACAGACTCTCCAGTGCCTTCCACCACCCCAATAGGGGTCTCTGTTAACAGGATGGGGTTGTCTGGATCTATAAGCAATTCGACACCACTGGGCCGGTCGGATTCACGGGTGTTGTAGTTGACGAATGCATTTATGGATGGCAGATAGAACGACCGAGCGATCTGCAGATCTTTTTGGGCCAGATCAAAATTGGTTTGAGCGATCTTTATCTCGCTTCTGTTTTCCTTGGCAGCTTTAACCAGTTCTTCTATCGATTTTTCACCAATATCTTCATCGATAATATCATATCCTTCATCTTCAATATCGAATGTCTCGTAGTCGGTGATTCTTAGTAGCTGTGCCAGGCTAATCAACGAGATCTTGACAAAATTCTCATTGATGGCTATATTTTGCCTCTCGGTGGCATCGGCGGCACGAATTTCAAGTAGATCTCCTCTTGGCAGCACGCCGGCATCCACCAAATTCTGGGTGCGGGCGATTTGCTGTGCGGTTACAGAATTTTGGGCCCTTAGAACTTCAAGATTCGCTTTGTTTGTAAGTACTGATAAATAGGCGTTCGCGACAAATAATGAAATATCATCCTTCATTTTAGACAAGCCATATTCAGCAGAAAGTATAGCCATCTTGGCACGCTGCATCGTCCTCAAATTCCGAAGTCCCTGGAAGACCGTTGCTCCAGCTGTAAGACTATAGGAGGAGTTACGGGAAGTTTGATTCTCGAGTACACCAGTGGTAATATTCTGGGTAAGTCCAGTGTTCCATGAATTGGCGGCAGAGCCGTTCAGAGAAGGAAGGAAATTGCCAACGGCATCTAATTTGCCTATCTCGGCCAGTTCCACATCCAATTCAGATTGCTTTACGGAAATATTGTTCTCCAAAGCATATGCGACGCATTCCTTAAGTGTCCATTTTTTATTTTGAGCCTGTACAGAAAACCCTATGATAAGGGCAATGATCAAGATTCCAATTTTCCTCATAATTGAATGTAGTTGATGAATTTGTCTTTTGATTGATGAAAGTGTTACAAAGATCGTAAAATTAGGCATTCGGCCTATCGACCGCCAGATCCAAATTCCTGAGCTGGTTTTATCTGGTTCCAAATCTTAACTTTATCGCCTTTGTTTAACCCATTCTTTATTTCCACGATGATCCCGTCGCTAATACCCAATACAACATCTTTGCGTTCGAATTGCTGGTCGCCTACTTCGATCTCGACAAAAGGTTTTTTCGTTTTGGGATCGTATTGAACCAACCCCTCCTTCAAAGCAAGAACACTGTCGGCCCTTGCCAGAATAATGGACGCATTAGCACTTAAACCAGCTCGAATGAAAGTAGTATCTTTTTTACTCAACGTCCCTTTTATTTCAAACTGAATAGCTCCGTTTTCCTCTACTCCCTTTGGCGCTATATAATCCAAAATAGCATCGAATTTCTTGTTTTCAATCGCGCCAACTGTGATCTCCAGGGGGAGATTTTCGACAATCTTTCCTACCTCACTTTCATCTACTTTTCCTTCAAAGATCATCTTGTCCACGTCGGCTAAGGTAGCGATCGTGGTACCATCGTTGAAGTTATTCGCCTCGATCACTTGGTTTCCAACTTTTACCGGGACGTCTAGTACCATACCTGAAACAGTTGCTCGAATTTCGGTGTTTGCAGTTGCTCCAAGGCCTCTGGAAGAGCCTGTTTTGACTATATCATAGGTTTGTTGTGCTCCCGATAGGTTTACTTTCTCGCGGTTGAATCGCTGCTGTGCCTGGTCAAAGGCTAACTGGGCATTGTCAAATTCGTTGGCAGAGATCACACCTTTTTCAAACAATTCCTTTTGCCTGCGATAAATGCTACGCTCACTTTCCAAAGCAAGACGTGCCGTTTCCAGTTCGGTGCGTGCACTGTTGATACTATTTTTGGCGCTGCTCAACGAATTGATATTGGGTACAACTTTCACCCGTGCAATAAGATCTCCGCTCTTTATAACATCCCCGGCTTCAACGAAAATTTCGTCTATAATCCCCGATATATTGGGCTTGATGAGTACTTCTTCCTTCGGAACTATACTTCCGGTCGCAACGGTTTTCTTCACGATGCTTTCGGTGGTAGGAGATTCAGTCTCATAGACCACAGGATCCTCCTGGTTCTTTTGAAACAGATAGTAAAGTGCCCCTATAAAAGTGACGGCGATAACAGCCAGAATAATGATGGTAACAGTTTTCTTCATTTTGATTGATAATTATTTTCTTATTCGGTTCGCAAAGCGTCCACCGGTTTTACTTTAATTGCATTTTGTGCCGGAATAAGCCCTGCAGCCAATCCCGAAATGATCAATATGGTTAATGCGATGATCACTACAGTAATATCCACACTTGGGTTTGAGAACATATCTACCGGTCCGCTGGCGTCGAGGGCCAGGTTGATCAAATAAATAATAAATGCCCCAAATGTGATCCCCACCATTCCAGAGATAATGGTAAGGAATATGGATTCGAGCAAGACCTGGCCGCGAATCGACCAGGGTGTTGCACCCAGGGCTCGGCGTATGCCAATCTCCTTGGTGCGCTCTTTAACTACGATGAGCATAATATTGCTAATTCCAATGATACCCGATATCAATACTAAGGAGCCCACAAAATAAGCGATCAGCTTAATGGCAGCAAATAATCCTTCAATCCTGCTGTACTGCTCATAGAGGTCGAAGTTCCCAATGGCACGATTATCATCCGGGTGAATGGAGTGACGTTGCTTTATTACTTCAAAGACTTGTTCTTTCAATTGGGTGATCGAATGGCCATCTTCGGCAGTAATCGCCATCCATCCCACTCGGTCGCCTTGATTAAACGCCTGGGAAAAAGCGGTAAAAGGAACATAGATCTCCTTTTGGTCCTCTTCATCATCACCCCCCTGAGACTTCTTCTTGTAGGTCCCAACCACCACAAAATTAACTCCATTGATCTTGATATACGTCCCAATAGGATCTTCTCCCTTGTCGTACATGCCAGATTTTACACCTTCACCAATAATTGCCACTTTTCGTTTTTCATCGATATCGCTGTAATTTATAAAACGACCACTCGTAATATCCATGGGTTGCTGTTGAATGATTTCCGGATAATCACCATAAACATTAAATGCTCCAGTCTTTAATCCGCGGACAACGTTGTTACTTCCCCCAAATCCTCCTAACTGATTTCGAGGAGAGATAAAGCGTAAGTGAGGGACATTATCCCTTAATGCCTGCACATCCCCAATTCTATATCTAAATCGGCGTCCCTTGGGAAGACCTTTGTAAGGTTTGGAAATGGTTTGAGTCCACATGAACATGGTGTTGGTTGCAATGTCGCCAAAATCGGCTTTGACCCCATTTTCAAGCCCTTTTCCTGCAGCCAGTAAGATCACGAGGATAAAGATGCCCCAGATCACCCCAAATGCCGTTAGCACAGTCCTGAACCAGTTACTGCTCAAGGCTTCCAATATTTCGCTCCAACGATCCCTGTTAAACATATTATTCTTCTCTTAAGGCTTCTATTGGTTTTATTCTGGCAGCTCGCCAGGCTGGAAAGAATCCCGCCACGGCCCCAGCAATGATAAGTACGAACACTGTGGTTAAGGCTACATTAAAATTGACAGAAGGATTCACAATGTAGTCTATCTGCACGTTGGGCCCAACGATCTCAAGAAGTCCCATGCTAATGATGAGACCGAAAAAGCCTGCGATCGCGGTTATAAAAATTGACTCATGCAAAATCATTCCAATAATAGACCATGGTTGCGCTCCTATGGCCTTACGTATTCCTATTTCTTTGGTACGCTCCTTTACAATGATGAGCATAATGTTGCTTACACCAACAACCCCCGCAATAATGGTGCAAATTCCCACAACCCAGAAAAACAGTTTTATCATAGCCATGAGATCGTAGAATCGTTTCGCCTCTTCCAGAGTATTGAACAGACCAATGGCGCTGGTATCTTCGGGAGCCACGATGTGCCGTTCTTTTAAAAAACTCTCCAGCTCTTGTGAGAACTGAATGGATTGCTGTAAGGCCTGTGCAAAGGTTTCCTGTTTTTTTAAGGTGAAGCCCAAGTTTCGCACCTTATTGCCCCCATTGAAAACTCGCTGAGACGTAGATAAGGGAAGAAATACTCGTGATTCTTCGCGTTCTCCACCGGGGTCGGTGTACACGCCAACCACTTTAAAATTAATTCCTGAGATCTGTATTTGTTTCCCGACTGGTTCTTCTCCTTTATCGAATAGATCGGAGTAGACTTTGTGACCAATGGTAATGACCTTTTCGTAATTATCGTGATCTGTGTAATTTATGAACCTCCCATGAGACAAGGTTGCATTTTCCAGAAATTGATAGTCCGGATAAACGCCTTCTACACGGTAACTTCCGGATTCACTTCCATAGGTAACTACCCCGCTCCAAATGCGATATACCGAAGACTTGAATTCCAGATCGTCTTCATATTTCTTGATAAGATATTCGTAATCTTCGTTAGTAAGTTCTATGAACCTGCCGGGGTTCAGTCCTTTGTGCCCCACCGTGGTTACCCCCGTCCAGACATGAATACGGTTGGCTGCATCCTGCTCGAATTCCTGGGCAATGCCATTCTGCATTCCCTGGCCAAATCCAAGTAGGATCACTAGAATAAAAATTCCGAAGAAAACAGAGATCATGGTAAGCAGCGTGCGCAACCAGTTCTTTCGAATGGTCTCAAAGATCTCTTGCCAACGTTCAATATCAAACATGGGCTGCCTGGTTTACTCTCACCTGTTCTATCTTATGATCGTCGATGATCACTCCATCCTTTAAGTGAACTATTCGCTTACACATGTGGGCGATATCGTCTTCGTGAGTAACTATAAGAATAGTCTTCCCCTCGTCGTTGATCGCTTGTACGATCTCCATAACTTCACAACTAGTGGTCGAATCCAAAGCTCCTGTAGGCTCATCGGCCAGTAGTACTTTGGGATCACTTGCCAGGGCCCGTGCTATGGCAACCCGCTGTTTCTGGCCACCTGACAACTCGTTGGGAAGATGCGAAGCCCAGTCGGCAAGACCTACTTTTTCAAGATAGCTCATGGCCCTCTCTGCACGTTCGCTACGCTTCATTCCTTGATAATACAAGGGCATGGCTACATTGTCTAAGGCTGATTTATACGATATAAGATTGAAGGATTGAAACACGAAACCCAGGAATTTATTCCGGTATTTCGCTGCGATCTTTTCATTCAAGTTTTTGATCACGGTGCCATCCAGATAATAAGATCCCTCATCTGCTTCGTCAAGCATTCCCAGGATATTCAGCAGAGTGGATTTTCCCGATCCTGAGGACCCCATGATAGCAACCATTTCCCCTTCATTTACGGTAAAATCGATCCCCTTCAAGACATGAAGGGTATTATTCCCCATATAATAGGATTTGTGTAAGTCTTTGATCTCGATCATAGCTAATAAAATACCTTACAAAGAAAGGAGGTTTCAAACTCTATTTTGCAAAATTCATGTTAAGACTTACGGGATCTTGGTTGGTGAAAGCCTTTGGTATAAGACTGCGTTGGTGGAAAATTGTTACAGTATTGATCATAGATAAACTGCTATTCTGCTAATTTCGATTTACGATACACTCGGTATGCAAAATATCCCACTCCTCCAATGAATAAATAGGGAAAGATCATAAGGTAAATGATACCATTATTGATCCCTTCGGCAGCCGCCCCTTCCTGTTCGCTTTCGAGTACAGCACGGCACATGGCGCATTGAGCTTCTGCCGGCACGGAAACCAGTAGCAAGAGCAGCAGGAATATCATAAAACGTCGTTTCATATTAATAGTAAGGCGATATCATTAAATATACTATAACTCCGGTAATTGCGACATACAACCAGATGGGAAAGGTGATACGCGCTATCCTTTTATGTCGTTCGAAATTTCCCGTTATCGCACGTACATAGGTAATGAGTACAAATGGAATTACTCCAATGGAAAGGAAAATATGACTTATTAAAACAAAAAAATAGATCATACGTGATGCGCCTTCGCCCCCGAACTTGGTTTCATCGGCGGTCATATGATAGGCAACGTACATGGCTAAAAACAACACCGAGAGGAGTATACATGTTTTCATGATACGCTCATGCGTTTTTCGCTTTCCTCGTTTGATCATGACCACGGCTATTACCAACAACACAGCAGTAAGGGCATTGATGGATGCATAGATAGGCGGTAGAAAACCAAGACGATCCACGCCTTCGATGCGATAGTTAAAAAGCACAGCTACTAACAACGGCACGGCTATGGACAAGATCCAGATCCATATGTTATATTTCTTTTCTGAATGGTGGGTCGACATGTTTATTTTAGTAATTTCCTGATATCTTCAATGAGCATTTGAATTCCTTCCTGCTCCAGCCCGTCATAATAAATAAGTGGGTTACCATGTTCATCCAATCGCGATCGTATATTTCCTTGCTGGTCTATCAAGGCAAAGAAGCCACTGTGCTCAAAACCACCCTCCACATCGGGGGCTTCCCCAACGTATAAATTGAATCCTTCATTGGCCAATTGATAGATATTTTCTTTCTCCCCGGTGAGCATATGCCAGTTTGGATTGGTCACCTTATAACTAATTGCATACTCCTTGAGGACTTCAGGGGTATCATACTCCGGATTGATAGTAAACGAAGCGATCCCAAGATTGGGATTTCCATAGAATTCGTTCTGGATCTTTACCATATTTCGATTCATTATGGGACATATGGACGGACAAGTTGTAAAAAAGAACTCGGCTATGTAAATCTTGCCATGGTAGTCTGAGTTTGTGATGGTTTCACCATCCTGATTGGTAAAGCTGAAAGCAGGCACCTGCCCAATGGTTGCCATATTTGGTTCGCTAAAATTGCCAACGATCTTAGGTACGGCCCAAATTCCGAAGATCAGGATAATAAAGGAGATCCCTATGTAGGAGTAATTTTTCATTTCAAATTCTTGTCTCTGAATTCATCTTTACGATCTGCCTTGTATTTTTTGAGTTCCAATCTGTATTCTGCCAGGATGACTTTCACATCATCGCTCATTTTGTTATTCACTTCGGCGTAGTCACTGGCATCGAATCCATACAATAATCCTACGTCTTCATCATCATCCCGTCCTCTCAGGGTACGATCTTTATCTATGATAAAAACCATATGGGTCCCTAGGCTTTCATCGAGCAGGGAGTTCGATTTCAAGGAGCTGAATACTTGCTCGATAGCCTCTGGTGCGCCTATGGCAAATTTCCAGTGTTTCGGATCCTCGATCTCCCGCAATTTTTCCTTCAGTTGAATAGCGGCCGCTTTTTCGCCCTCCGTAATGAGAGCCACAAACTGAAAATCGTTGAACTGGTGGTTCTTTTTATAGATCTTATGCGCCAGGTTAAATGCACTTGCCTTTTTAGATTCAATATCACTTCCGAAGAACATAAGGACGGTGATCTTACCTTCCAACTGGATCGAATCGCCTTCGAGGGTAGTGAATGTATTCAACTCACTAACTCCGTAGGTAAGGGATGGTAATTTTACAAAATTATCCTTTCCGGTAGCAAAGAACATATATGCCGTGATAGGCAATAGAAACAGGACAGAAAGGACTATATACTTTTTAATTTGCAAGTTGATTCATTTTAAATCCACACATACACGGAAGAAGAAATACAAAAATACGATTGCGACAAGGTTTGAACAACCTTTTGAACTTATTTTAAAATTCTTTAACGTATAAAAAAACCCTGCTAAAGCAGGGTATAAAATTTATTGTTTCTGAAGTTAGAAATCGAACTTTACATAATTCTCCTTATAGATATCGAAAATGTAATCGCCTTCGATCAAAAGAATTAGAATCAAGTAGCAAATGAGGAATACTGCTGTCCAAACCACGGCTCTACGCATGGCTTTGGTTTCATCCCGCTGGTGCATGAAGTCCCAGGTAATATAATAGGCCTTTACCAACGTAAGTATGATGAAGATCCAGTTGAGCCATTTCATCGCCAGAAAGCGATGTTGTGTGAGTGCTTCGGGTTTGGTAATACCTAAATACACTTCTACGGCCGTAACCACACAAAGGAATGCAAACACACCCCATATTTTACTCACATTGGACTTGAATTTCCAAAGTCCTCTAAAGATTTCTAATTTATGTTCGTGTGCCATTTCAGAAATTATTCAGTTTTAAACAAGATAGAAGAAGGTAAACACAAATACCCAGACCAAATCCACAAAGTGCCAGTACAATCCTACCTTCTCGACCATTTCATAATTCTTACGTCGCTCGTAAGTACCCAGGATCACGTTAAAGAAGATTATAATATTTATGATCACACCGGAGAAAACGTGGAAACCGTGAAATCCTGTAATAAAGAAAAAGAAATCGGCGAATAGCGGATGCCCGTATTCATTGCGTATTAAATTAGCTCCTTCGACCACTAACTTTCCATCATTCTCTATTTTAGCGATCGATTCTTCCCTGGAAAGCACGGTGGGTTCCCCTTTTTCATTCAAATATTGGGTTCGTACAAGCAAGTTATCATTTGCGAGGAAACCCGCTTTCACTTCTTCAAAACTGAAGGTGGTTAAGGTCTCTGGTTCGGTGTCGAACCAAACCCCGGTGTTGCGCTCGTTTACGGCGCGTTCAGTTGGGAGGTCCACCGCAAAATCGGCAATAGCGACTCGCTTTCCATCTGTATCTAAAAACTGCAGGATCTTACCACCTTTGGTTTCCACAGCACCATAGTCTCCTTTAATAAACGTAGCCCATTCCCATGCCTGCGATCCCACGAATACAGCCCCACCAATGATGGTGAAGAACATATACCAGATCACTTTATTCTTCTGCATTTTATGTCCGGCGTCTACCGCCAGTACCATAGTCACCGATGAAAAAATCAACACAAGCGTCATAAAAGCCACATAGTACATTGGAGCTGGAACTCCATGGAGGAAAGGAACGTGCGTAAAAACTTCGTCCGCAATAGGCCAGGCATCGATAAATTTGAATCTTGAGAAACCGTAAGAGGCAATAAAACCAGAGAAAGTCAAGGCATCTGAAACAATGAAAAACCACATCATCATTTTGCCATAGCTGGCGTTCAGTGGGCGGTTACCTCCACCCCAGGTTTTTCCTTCGGTACCAGTTTTAACAACGGTAGCTTCCATAAAAAGAATTTGGTTTATTAGTGAGCAAAAATAAGTATAATTTTTATCTAACGAAATAGAAAAACAAAAAGAGATAGATCCATAGAATATCTACAAAATGCCAGAAGGTAGCAGCTAGTTCTATACCGAGGGTTTTCCCGTTGTCATACTTTTGTTTATAATGATTATAAATTACCACCAACACTACAATGAGGGCGGCAACCACATGTAAAATATGTGCTCCTGCGATCACGTAAATGAACGACCCTTTCGCATTGCTGGTAGGGCCGGTGAAATTGATTCCCATGGTGTCAATGATCTGTGTGAAACCTTGAAATTGCAAGACAACAAAGCTCACGCCCAGCAAAAAAGTAGCCCACAACAGCAGCATTCCCTTATTTCGAACTCCCTGCTTCACGAATTTTTTAGCGAAATGCATAGCGATACTACTCACAATGATCACGACCAAGCTAAGATAAAAAGCCTGGGGTAGTTCAAATTCCGTTAGCCAGTCCCGGCGCGTTCTACTCACTACATAAGCACTGGTTAGGCCAGCAAAACTCATTCCCATACTCGCAATACCGAACCATAACATCATTTTCTTCGCGCGCCTGTGTTTCTGCTCCTGAGTTCCTTCGGTGTAGTCCTTCATTATCTTAAAAATTTATCGGCAACATAGATTAATTGTAAAAGTGTAATATAACTAACACTCACCAGCATCAATTGTCGAGCTGCCTTATCGGTTTGCATTTTATAAAGACGAATTGCATAAAAGATGAGCCATGCACCCAATACCAGTACAAGAATTGCCGAAACGGGTGTGATGTACAATCGCCCGGTTACCCCCGCAGCCGGAACAAGTGAAGCCAATACGGTCCAGATGCAGTATAGCACGATTTGAATAGCAGTTCCTTTGTCGCGTTTACCATTGGGCAACATGAAGAAACCGGCTCGTTTATAGTCATCGAAAAGAAACCAGCCGATCGCCCAGAAATGAGGGAATTGCCAAAAAAATTGGATCATAAAAAGGGTGCCCGGTTCAATACCGAAATCATTGGTAGCGGCAACCCAGCCCAACATGAAGGGAATTGCTCCCGGGAAGGCACCAACGAACACAGACAAAGGTGTTTTGGTCTTCAGCGGGGTGTAAAGGCTAACGTACATGAAAATAGAAATCGCCCCGAACATGGCCGTTTGCGGATTGATAATATAAAGTATGGCGATACCACTAATCGTGAGCAAAGATGCCAGAATAAAAGCCGGTGCCACTCCCATGCGCCCCCCTGGAATAGGTCGGTCCTTAGTTCGATCCATGAGTGCGTCCAGGTCACGTTCAATGATCTGGTTGAACACATTAGAAGCTCCAACCATACAATATCCGCCCAAACATAATAGTAATAAAACAGAAAAATCTACCGGGCCAACTACACCCAGCAGATAACCCGCAACTGAAGAAAAAACAACACTAACCGAGAGACGCATTTTTGTGATCTCTGTGAAGTTTCTGACCACCGAATTCCAATAAGTCTGTGATAGCGTAGCAGGCAAGTTCCTTTGTTATTTAAATGCGGTGCAAAGATACGGTACGGGCCTATTTTTCACAATATATATCTCATATTGTTCGAAGGCTATTTGAACAATTTTAGTAACTTGGAGCCTTCTTAAAAATTATTATTATGCGTAACAAATTTGTGTGTTTATTATTCGCTGCATCATTCAGCATGGTTTCCATGGCTCAGGATGGGGATACTACCGGAACAACTCCAAATGCTCCGGCCCGGACGATAACCATGTACAAAATGACCGATCAAATTTATATGTTCAAAGGAAAAGGTGGTAATATTGGGATACAAATTGGTGAAGATGGTGTACTCATGATCGATAGTCAATTTGCTGAAGCCATCCCCGAAATCGTCCAATTGGTGCAAACTTTAAGCGACAAACCCATTCAATTTTTGGTGAATACACATCATCATGGCGACCATACCGGTGGTAATAAAAACATGATCTTTAAGGGTACAATCGTTTACTCGCACGACAATGTACGAAGACGATTGGTCAACCAGGCATTGCTGGAGGAATCGAAGGAAGATAACGCGAATTTTGAAAAGCAAATGGAAAAGCTTCGTGAAGATGGAAATAGGGAAATTGCGGAAAGTAAGGCTAAAGCGAGGGTTGAGGAACAAGCAAAGCTCAGGCCGAAAGAAACTGCATTCCCTTTGATCACCTTTTCAGACAACATTACCTTCCATTACAACGGAGAGACGATCATGGTTTTTCATGTACACAATGCCCATACAGATGGAGATGCACTGGTATACTTTACTGAAAGTAACATTCTACATACGGGTGATGTCTTTTTCAACGGGAAATACCCTTTTATAGATACGAAGAGTGGAGGCAATTACGAGGGCTATATCAAAGCACTAGGTCAAGTGTTAGGTATGATCGACGATGAAACGAAAATAATACCTGGACACGGATTGATCGCCACCAAAGCAGACGTAGATTTCACGCATCGCATGATGAAAGCACTGCTGGATCGAGTGTCATTTCAATATGTAAGTGGAAAGTCTAGAGAAGAAGTCATGGCCATGAAGAACTTAAGTGAGGAATACGATGCAAAAGGCTTCGGAGCTGGTTTTATTGCTACTGAACGCTTCATAGGGCTTATCTACGACCACGCAAAAAAGAAATACGGTAAGCTGGACCGGAAAAAATAGTGACCTAAAAATCGTTGTACCAGTTGAACAGATCCGTTCGAATGCCAAAGTTGATCCAGGTGGTTTGATTCTCGAAAGTGGTTTCGGTATCCAGTTCAGGTTTAAAATCACGAAAAATAACGCTGCCGTACACTTTTAAGTTGGTGGAGGGATTGATTAGATATCCTGCGACCAGTTCGGTGTGAAAGAAATCGGTTGTATTTCCTTGACCAAGTTCATTGCCCAGGTCGTCTTTCCTGTCGTCTTCCGTTCCGAAGATACTTCCGCCATAAAAAATCATATCTTCCGATGTATTGAATTCGAAGCCACGTTTGGCAACGATCACCTTAAGATCACCGAAAACACGCCCTTTTTGATAGCGTGCAATTCCTATAAACTCTGAGAAGTTCGCGCCTAAGGTGTGGGCCATCGATTGGTTATTATGCCCATAGTTTAAAACAATGGTATTGTGGGAGTATGTAAATGGCCGAACCCGGTTGTATTCGGTTTGAAGGTATAAATTTTTTATTCCAAAGGCATCGTAATACTTCGCTCCCACTTGGTAACCGGTCTTGTTCTTGTAACTGCCTTCTCCTCCAAAAATGTCGCTAGAGGAGAATTCGTCAATGATCAGTTGTGCGTAGGCATTTATCCGGTTGGTAAACTTGTATTTCGCACTTAACCCGATGAGGGCGTTCCCACCTCGTGAGCCCGTGGAAAACTCAATAGCTCTGAAAAAGATCACCGGATTTAGATAATTAAAATCAAATCCTCGGTCATTATCGTTCTCCCAGATCACCGATTCGAACAGACCAATATTCAATCGTTTGGTTACATTATAGCTCAGGTAGTGGTTTGCCATGTATTTGGTTCGGAAAGAACCATCCAAGGTTACAGCAGACCGGACATCGCGCAACGACATCCAGGTATTGGTATATTTCAATTTCCAAAAAGTCGTATTCAACTTAAAAAAAGGATACGGGCTAGCGTTGTCGCTTAAAAGCAAGGATCGGTACCCGTCACCTATAAAATTTTTCCCGTGACCCAGCTGAATATTGAAGTGTTCCGAAGGGGTAAATGATACATGGCCCGTCGCGATAGGATAGTCGTACGAATCACTTCGGAAGCGTTTTGCGATCCCTCTTCCTGGAATGATCGCCGGATTTCCTCCATCCGGAGCCCGTGCCTCAGCAAAGCGATTGAAATAATCGGCAAATCGCCCCTGACTCTCATAGATTACAGCGAAGAAATTAATTTTCTTTCCTATCCCACCCTGGGTGTAAACCAGCCGAGTATTATTGTAGGTGTTGATATCGGTGTCTGTATCTTTCCCAACCTGAAGGTCGACTCCCGGATCCAAGGTGATCCAATAGTCCTTTCCTTTTAAGGTCACCATATGCTCGTTCCACCACTTGCGCCCAAACCAGCTGCTACGATCCCTGCTAATTGAAGCATTCTCGGCTTCAAAATTATAGTACTTATTTACTTCACTATAGATATAGGGTTTCTGCGCAGTGTGATTATTGGTTCCAACCTGGTTCAGGGCCGGATCGAAAAGGCTGTAATTGTGATGAGATAAGGGAATGTTTATTCCAGATTGGTACTCATCGTTGCTGTAAGGTAGCTTTTCAATAGCATCGTATTCGGCATTCTCGACATTGCCAATCTTTTGATCCGGTTTTATTACTGCGGCTTCTTTAGCAACCGGGTTCTCCCTCGTAAGCGTTCCCAAAGGCACATTAAGCTCCATTGTAAATTGGGTATAAGCCGGCAAACCATTGTTGATGGCCGGTTCGATTTTTGGCAACAAAGCGAAAACCCGTTTCAGCTCTTCTTTCAGTTCCGGATAAACAGCATCTGTATATAACACTTTGAAATTCCCCTCTTTATCCACTTCGAAAAACACACTCATGGCCCCGCTGTAATTTTCTTTGGAAACCACGTCGGGTTCCTGAAAGTTTTCATAGATAAATTCCCGAACCGTATTGTTAAAACAACTTTCCAACATATTCATGTCTACCGGTTCGCAATTTGGGAAGACAGGATATCTTTCGAAGGAAGTAGTAGTGGTTTGAGCAAAGCTGAAGGGAGCAATTAAAGCGGCAAGGGCAAGAAGCGCTATGAATTTCTTCATCGGAACAACGGGGTTAAGTTTTCCGAAAGATACACTTTTTTGAAATCAATGAACACTTCAAAAAAACCCGCTTCCTTTCGAAGCGGGTTCTATATTACTATTCCAGGTTGAATCTAATAGGAAGCATGAAGAGCACATCCACTTCCCGATCTCCATGTCTGCCAGGTTTCATCTCGGGTATTTTTGCAAGTACCCTGAGCGCTTCTTTCTTGAGCGAAGGTGCCAGGGATTGCGCCTTTAAATCTTTTACAATGCCGTCCTTGCCAACCGTGAACATAACGTTAACCGTATGCTGCTTGCCTGTTTCCAATTCAGTCAATCGCCCTGTATTGAACCTGCGTTGAATAAATTGGTTGATCTTGACCGACATACATTGTTTTCGAGCTTCATTATCGTTCAACGATTCACATCCCGGAAAGATGGGAACAAATTGGACCCCATTCATATTTAAAGGTCCGCTATCTTTTTTAGCAGCTCCAGCTTCGCCGGTAGTTCCCGGACCGGCAGGCACCAATTCAGAAGTGCCCAGATCGGGCTCCTCGAAACTTGTATTATTGGACACCGTTGTGAACGTACTGGACAAAGTGGTTTGGGTCACTCTTTCCTGAACCTTTTTAACGGGGGCATGCTGCACTTCGGTCTTTGGTTCCTCCAAACGGAAGGCCAGAAAAGTATTCTCCTCCAGATTGGACATTCGCGGTGCGCGATAGACCTCACTCGGGACTATTTTCCAATCACTTTCCAGGATAAGTATAAAAACCAGCAGGCTGGCGATCAATCCAATTTGGAAGAATAACCCGGAATTCCACCGAATGTTAATTTGTTTTTTTTGTTCTCTTTTTGACAGTACCTTTGAATTGGCACCACCCTCATTCTTTACAGATGGTAACATAGTGTTTATATTTAAGAGTTATAACACTAGTTATCACAAGGGTTATGCCAAAAAAAGATCGCCTCCCAATGGGAGGCGATCCTAATTATATAAATTTCAATCTTAGTTCTCTACCTGGAATAAAATAGGTAGTGCATAAAGTACACCTACCGGTTTTCCACGTTGTTTTCCAGGAATCATTTTAGGTAAGGATTTCACCACATTCACGGCTTCCTGCTCAAGACGAGGGTGTGGAGCACGCGCCCGTACATTGGTCACATTTCCATTTTTATCGATCTTGAATTGTACCGAAATACGCTGTCTTCCTTCCAAACCTAAGTCATTAGCTAATTCAGTATTGAATTTTTTCTGAACAAACTTCTGGACCTTATCCGACATACATTTTTTCTTGGCATTGTTGCCGCTTTCGTTTTCGCATCCAGGATAAATAGGAACATTCTCAATTACTGCGAAAGGTACGTCTGCGATCTCTTCTTCCTCAACCTCTTCGATCTCTTCGATCTCAACGATTTCTTCGTTCTGGTTGGTTTCTGTAGACTCAATGATGGTTTCTTCCACTTCTTCCTCATCTTCCACTACTTCTATCACTTCGGGTGCAGGCGGTGGCGGTGGTGGCGGTGGTGGTGGAGTTAACTGTTGTGTGATTGGAATTTCTTCTTCCAGATCGTCACCTACGTCCAGTACATCACCAGCGAGATCGGTTTGATCATACGTCTTGTGCTCAACTGCTCTCCAGGAGATCAATAGCATCAAGGCAAGTCCTGCCAGGAGAAATACGTTTCTCCAGTTACCTAGATCGGCTTGCGGATTCTTTTTGTGTGTCATAATTGAGAATTTATATAGTTGCTAAAGTTATGTAAAATGAATTGTTTTAAAAAACGAAATTTAACTTTTCAATCGCATCCATTGCTTTAGTTTGAGAAACAGCCACCATCCTATCAAAATTCCTACAGAATTGGCTGCAATATCCCATCCATCAGCAGTTCTTGTTTCAAAAAACAACTCTTGTAAAGCTTCAATAATTATGCCATAAATGAAGACCAAAAGTAACATGGATCTCACAGAACCAGTAGGTTGCGCTTGTCTCAAACGCGAGGTGAGTATCCATCCCAAAGCCAGGAAACAGAATAGGACCACGTGAATTAGCTTGTCTATAAACGGGATTTCCACCGTAGGTACGTCGGTGGTTGGAACTAAAAACAGAAAAGTAAGGAGTATTGTGTAGGCGATGGTCGCGTACACGACAAATCTACCCTCCAATAACCTCTTTATAGCCTGCATCATCTAATAATCCGTCCAATTCTTCGGCCTTGGATATCTTTATTTTGATCATCCAACCATCACCATAAGGATCTGCATTTACCTTTTCAGGTTCTTGTTCAAGTGATTCATTAAATTCAACGATCTCACCGGAAATGGGCATGAACAGGTCGGATACAGTTTTTACAGCTTCCACGGTTCCGAAGACCTCTTCTTGATCCAGGGTCTCGTCGACAGTCTCTACTTCAACATACACTATATCGCCAAGCTCACCTTGTGCAAAGTCGGTGATTCCTACGGTGGCAATATCTCCTTCAACCGAGATCCATTCGTGGTCCTTGGTGTATTTTAAATTCGAAGGTATATTCATTTTATTATGCTTTGGTTGATTTATCTAATTAATTTCCGAAGTTATACCTCAAGGTAAAGCCACTTCTAATGGTAGTTTGCGGGAACGCGGTTGAAATTGCATATTCCGAGAAAGTATGATCGTAATAGAATAAAGCGGTTAGGTTCTTGCTCAAGGCGTAGTCTGCTGTGAACTGTAACCCATAAATGGTCTGCCCCGCAGTTGTCTGGTTATTGTTCAGATCTAGGTACCGAATTATGGTTTTATTGTCTCTTCTGGATACATCGAGCTTCAGGTTCAAATCACTGGTGATGACTTTCTTTTTTCCGCCAAAATTGGTACTAATTTTTAGGTCTTTCACTCGATATCCAAGCCCCAGAATGATCTCGTTCCCCTGAATCTCTGTCATGAGATTGTTGGCGAAACTCAACGAGAGAGCACGGTCCTTTCGGTATTCGGCCAATATCTTCACCGAATTGAGCATCTCGAAATCTACTCGCATCAGGGGCGAGAATTGTTCCGTAAGGTTCACATTGCTCAAGAAGATCTCACTTTTAAAGTTCCCCGCCTGATCCATGGCAGTTGGGTCATTTCGATCAAAGTCCAAGTTGGTCTGAAACTGGTTCACCGTATACGACGAGCGATAACCATGCTGCAAGGAGAATCGTTTGAAGTTTTTCTTAAACCATGGAATATTCATTAGCCCAGTGTACTTGATGTCCCAATTGGGCAGCGGGAAATCCCGAAGGATCCCTGTTTTTTCGGTGGAAGCGCTGCTTCCTTTGTATGCTGAAAGAAAGGCTGGTAACAATACATTCTGACTAGCTTTTCCGAAGCCAATAGGGAAACCTTCCTCATCTCTGGGAAAGCCTGTAGTCCCGTAGAAATCCTCGGCCAAACGGTTGGCTACAATAAGTCGATTTCCTCTAAAATCATTGAAGGCGGCACTGCTATTCTCGTCACTGGTCTGGAAGGCCGTTTTTATCAATACGGTGGAGATATTGAAATTCCCAAAAGTATTCGGGGTTAAAGAACGATACAGGTCATCTTCTACGATATAGTTTTCGGCATAGTTTTCAGAATAGATCCTACTTCCATTCAAATCGATCTTCAAGTCCGGGATCAATTCAATGTTTACCTGGGCATCCAGCTGTTTGCTTTCCACCTCGGTATATTGCTCGTTGAACTCAGGATATAATGTAAGCCATCCTTTGCGAGCTGCTAATTCGCGTATCTCGGCCTGACTTCCAAATACAAACCCGGTAGTTGGTTTAAGTGATCCTGCAAAACCAATGGAAGGTGTATATCCCGGTAAGAAGATACCGTTGTTCTCCTGGTAATTGAATTGAATCTTTTTCACCATCGTGGCCAGTCCAATGAGGGAGTTTAACGCTTTGTCTCCCCCGCTAAGCGAACTGGAAGATTGTCCGGCTGCTCCACCTTGCCCTCGACGGTTACCTGCCCCAAGGGCGCCACCACGTTCCGCGGTTTCGGTTTTATTGTTCTTGCTCTCATTGCCATCCGCACCTTTTTTACCGTCACCTCCTTTACTTCCATCGCCTCCTTTTTGATTTCCACCGGCACCTCCTTCTCCTTGATTACTTCTTCGCTTGCTCTGTGTGATCTTGGTAAGACCCACATAGCGATAGAAATTCGTCATGTCTAGGGTAGAATTGATTCGATGCGTGCTTGCATTCTGAATGGAATTCCCAAGATTGAAAGTTTGCACCTCCCCGTTGGGTCTTTCTATCTCTATACTATTGAATAAATCACTTCCATCCTGCCATTGGTAATCTCCCTGGTAGGAGTAGGTAGCTCGAATCCACTTCAGGAAAGGAAATTTCTGTGTGGGAATGTCGTAATTCACCTGCAAGGATTGGAAATGTTGGTTGGGGTCACCTACATCCCAGAATCCATCCCAAATTCCTACGCCATTGTCTACGATCCCATCCTCATCCACATAATTGTTTATGATGCGATTATTGGCCGCGTTGAAATTAAATCGTAGCGATTTAGTCAAATTATAGTTAAGCGTATACTGCCAATCGAATAGGAAATTGCGTTGAAACAGCCTTGGGATTCCAATATTCCCTTCCAACAGATCCAACTCCCGAAATTTTTGCTCGTTGTATTGTCTTATTATATTCGAACTCACCGAGATGTTTGTGGGCAAGAGGTTGAAGTTCAAATCCTTTAAGAATTGCCAATATTTTCCATTGAATAGAGAATCGCTTTTTGCAAATGGTTCGATGGGTTTCTGCGGAAAATTATAATTATAAGTTCCGCCCAGACGTACATTTTGATCCAGCGATTCTTCGATCTCAAAATCGTTGTGGTCAATTTGATTGTATGAATAGGAAAAGGTGAAATTCTCAATATCGTAAGGCATAGGTTTCGCATCTCCGGTGCGATCTTTTCGAACACCAATGAAATTCACACTCTGCCTTTTTGTGTAATTTACCGACTGGCTCTTAATTCGGTTACGTTCTGCATCATCAGGGGCATTATCCAGTCGCTGCTGCAACTCTATATCTTGAAATTCGGGATCGTATTTGGGAGTGATGGTCTCTTCGCCAATTCCGTAATTGAACGGTAATTGGATCCCCCATTTTGATGGAAGCATCTGTCCCAGATTAAAATTGGTCACCACATCGTACAATTCGGCGTCTTCAAGGCTTCTCTGGTTCGGCCCTTGTTCGATAGACCCAAAACCAATAGTACTTTTCCTTCCGGTTGCGCTTACGTTAGCAAAATCGGCCAGGTTGGCATCCAGATTGGCCACGGCAGCCCAGCCTCCTTTGTTGTCCAATTCGGAAAGGCGTAGTTCGTTGAACCAGCCCTCACCACAAATGGAAGTATTAGCCTTATTTCTCAGACCGATCATGATCACCCGAACGTTCCCAAAGCTGGGATTTCCTTTGATTCCAAAACGGTAGTTTTCATTGGCATTGATCGTTCCGGATTCGGCGTACGTAATTCCGGTTATGGGATCTGGATCACTAAGTCCTTCCCTGCTACCCAATGCGAGTGTTTTCAATTGCTGAAGGGCTTCCAATGGGAGATCCAAACGGTTTTCCGCCGGCCATACCGTTTCGGCATCAGCATCGGATGGATTTGGTAGGTTGGGCGAGACCACCAAGGGGATCTCAATTTCGTAAAACGCTGTATTTAAATCGGTTCCCAGTCGAATGAACGCAGCCATTTGCCCGTCGGACAAAGAGGTTTGGTTCTCGAGCGATTCAGCATGGATAAACATCTCCAGGTTCTTGTACTGCCGCATGTCCACATTGAAATTCTTGTAAACAGCTCGGGCATCGTCCGGTTCCAATCCACAAACCCGTAAGGCAAGAGACTGTTCGTCTTGTCTAATTAGGTTGTTGTTATTGTTGAGTTCTTCTCGGAAAACGCCAGGCGGAATCACGTAGTTGGAATTCTGAATGATCCCAACTGCTTCGTTCTCAAAGGTGGTCTCATCCATCTCGTTGTCCTCTCCGGTGACATCCAATGATTCGGTATAACGCCGGTAATCTCCTCGGAATAATTCAAGTGTTCCCATACGAAGTACCACCGGTTGATCAAATTCAGAAAGGAACATTCGCATGAAACGTATCGATCTGAAGTCGGATATCCCATTGATCGCATCATCATATTCGCTCAAAGGTATTCTAAATTGAACCCATCGAACCGGGATATCTTGATTGTCCTGGGTTGTGACCGAGATCTCCTTCACGTCGGTGACGTACTTTCCACTCTCCTGATCCATGCCGGGAAAAAGTTCGATCTCATATTCGAAATAACTATCCACGGTGTTCATGGTGTTGTCACGGTTAATATCTTCTACATCTGGTTGGGCGTTATTTCCCCGATTGTTATTCGAAACCTGCTCCGGGTTATTCCCCTGTGTACCGTTGTATTGCAAATAACGTTGCAGGATATTTCCCTCCGCCTGCAGGAAGTATTGGTAGTTATCCCCGGCAGGATCCGGTAAGCCTGCAAAGGAATCGGGAATATCACCTGAACTTAATATATAGTCTGATTCCTGCGCATCGCTCAATCCATCAAACCCGATGTCCTGGTTGGTTCTTTCTTCGCCTACGGTGTTAAAAGTATACACCAGCGACTGGTTGGTAGGGACCTTCCCCCAAACCGTACCAATGGTATTATCGGTTCCACCGTCTTCCGGCAGACCGTTCTCGTATTGTTTTCTTCCGTCCTTCAGAACATCTTCTGAAATATTCCCCAAATTGAAGGTGATCTTTCCCCCGGCATTGTTGGCGTTTTCAGGATAGATAAAGGGATCCATCAACCAGAATTGAATGTATTCCACATTGGAACGTTCGAAATCCGTGGTGGTCAACTGTCGAGATATTCCTGCAAATCGAGCTTCCGGATTGGGTAGGTTATTAGAACCTGCCGCAGCCGGGTTGTAGTTATACTCTCCCCGCATATCCGGATAATAAGCAAGATCCAGTGTAAACAATGCCTGGGTCTGCCCCTGTATGATGTCCTGATCTGGAAAGATCTCATCCCGGAACACGCGACGAGTAAATGGAGATGAAAGATCGCTGTCATCGATGCCACTGGGTCTCTGACTGCTATAAAACACAGGATCGATGGAATACCAATTCAATTTGGCCCGATTGTAATTGTAGGCCAGATTATCGTTGCCCAATTCACCACCAAAACCAATGGGCGTACTTGAAAGTGCCCAGGTGAGCGGTGAACTTATATCGACAGCGGTTTGAGCCGCTTCAAAGTCATCAACATATGCCGTAACCTTACCGTCGAAATTGGAGACTTTTGGTGCTCCCGGCAGTAAGTAGGCAAATTCTCCCCGCAGAGAAACATTCGAGGCAACATCTGTATCGATGTTCGGCAATTTGTTCACCAGACGTGTAAGGAAGGGAACTTCGGTTGAATAATTGGCGTTGAAACCAAACATGGTGTTGTTGATGGGTTCATTCTGAAATGCCGACTTCTGGGTAAGTGGTCGTTCGTTCAGATTTAGGAAAGTACCTCCTATTTGTAATTCATCGTTGAATCGATGTTGGACATCAAAACCGGTGAATCGTCTTGTCTGCTGACCGAAGAGCGTGTTGTTTTCCGTAGTGATATTGATGGGTGTATTTGAATTTTGCAGAGCTGGATCTAGGATCTGTACCCGGCCCAACTGGTAGTTAACGGTATAATCTACTCCCTCGACCAGAACTCTTCCTCCTGCAGTTACGGTCACCGATCCCTGAGGGATATTAAAAGCACCAATCGGGATTCCATCAGATCCCGTGGACTTGTACGAACCTCTTAGTTGAAATTTATTCTTATCGCTATCCTCCTGCTCGGCGATCGTCTTGGTTGAACGATACATACTTCGGTAGACGTATTTGGCCTGGTTGGCGTTGTAGGAGTTAGGCACATTATAGTTTGGAACACCCACGACATCCTCTGCACAAACCGACCCATTCAATCGATTGAAGAGGAATTCCCCAAATGGTTCAACGCTGGTGAATATAATTCGCCCATTTTGCTGGTCGACGGTGATTCCAGGATAAAAATCGAAGAATCCATCTCCTCCCTGCTGGGGGTCGTTATTAAAATTCAATCGGTCCAGGTTGAAGACACGCAGTAGTACATCGTCTAGTAGGATCTCATCCTTTTCCTCACCATTGGGAAGATCGTTTCCATTATCACACACCTGCGATCCTTCCACCGGGGTCATATAGTTAAGGGGAGA
>JABDNM010000012.1 GCA_013043825.1 Flavobacteriaceae bacterium | reverse complement strand
GAATAATACATTATCCTTCATCTCCTTCACCGAAACATTGTAGTTCTTAATTCGCTCGAAGGTCTCGGTCATTTCATTCAATTCGTGATAATGGGTTGCAAAAAGTGTTTTAGCTTTCGAAGGATGTTCGTGCAGATATTCACTGATTGCCCAGGCTATAGAAATACCGTCATAGGTACTGGTACCACGCCCAATCTCATCCAGTAACACCAGGCTGCGTCCTGAAATATTGTTTAGGATGCTGGCCGTCTCATTCATTTCAACCATAAAAGTAGATTCCCCCATGGAAATGTTATCGCTGGCCCCTACCCTGGTAAAGATCTTATCCACACAACCCATACGAACCGCACCGGCGGGAACAAAACTTCCCATCTGCGCAAGGAGAACGATTAAGGCGGTCTGACGAAGAATCGCAGATTTACCACTCATATTAGGCCCTGTGATCATGATGATCTGCTGGTTGTCCCTGTCCAGGAATACATCATTGGCAATAAAAGGCGCATCCGGGGGTAATTGTTGTTCGATCACCGGGTGACGACCCTCTTTGATGTCTAAATCAAAACTTTCATCAAATAGAGGACGGGTATAGGAATGTAATTTTGCCTGGGTGGCGAAAGACGACAAACAATCCAGTCGAGCAATTAATCCCGCAGTATGCTGAATGGTCCCAATAAACTGCTGCATCCATTCAAGCAGATTCACGAATAATTGTTGTTCCAGCACCAGTATCTTCTCTTCGGCACCAAGGATCTTGGATTCGTATTCCTTCAATTCTTCGGTGATATAGCGCTCGGCGTTTACCAAAGTTTGTTTACGTACCCATTCCTCCGGAACCTTGTCTTTATGCGTATTCCGCACCTCAATATAATACCCAAAAACATTGTTCGAAGCGATCTTCAACGAGCTGATACCGGTGCGCTCACTTTCCCTTTGCAGCATGGTATCCAGATACTCTTTCCCACCTGTAGCGATGCCTCGTAATTCATCGAGCTCTTCAGATACACCATTAGCGATCGCATTCCCTTTTAAGATGTTCACGGGCGCATCTTCATTGAGTGTGGATTTAATCTTCTCCCTTAGACCGGCGCAGTCGTTAAGCTGCCCTCCAATACTTTTCAGTGAACTGTTTTCCGAATGTTCTGCCATCGCTTTGACAGGAACCACAGCTTCCAGGGAATTCTTCAACTGTATTACTTCTCTTGGATTGATCTTTCCAGTCGCCGTCTTGGATATAAGACGTTCCAGATCACCAATGCGTTTGGTATTGATCTGAATCTTATCAAGTGTTTCAGGATTATCAAGTAAAAAGCTTACCACCTCGTGCCGCTGCACGATTTGTTCCTGGTTTTTCAACGGAAGTGCCAGCCAACGCTTCATCAACCTGCCTCCCATAGGTGAGATTGTCTTATCGATCACATCCAACAGGGTGACCGCATTCTCCTGGTGGGAGTGATACAACTCGAGGTTTCGTATGGTGAATTTGTCCATCCATACATAGGTGTCCTCTGCGATCCGGCTTATTCGGGTGATATGCCCCAACTTATCATGTCGGGTTTCTCCAAGGTAATGTAATGCAGCCCCTGCCGCAATGATACCTTGATCAAGATCTTCAATACCAAAACCTTTTAAACCTGCTGTTCCAAATTGTTTCTGAAGTGTTTCAGAAGCATAATCCGTCTGGAATACCCAGTCCTCAAGGTAAAATGTGTGAAAATTATCTCCGAATTCTTCCGAAAACTGTTTGCGTTTCTGTTTACTGAAAAGTATTTCCGAAGGTTTGAAATTCTGAAGCAGCTTATCCACATATTCCGAAGATCCTTCCGAAGTTAAGAACTCTCCCGTCGAAACATCAAGGAAAGAAACCCCTATGGCAGTTTGCCCGAAATGGACGGCGGCCAGGAAATTGTTCGACTTGCTGTGAAGTATATCGTCATTGAGCGCTACTCCGGGAGTGACCAATTCGGTAACCCCTCGTTTTACGATCTTCTTAGTTTGCTTGGGATCTTCCAGTTGGTCGCAGATAGCCACCCGACATCCGGCCATAACCAGCTTAGGTAAATACGTATTGAGAGAATGGTGCGGAAAACCGGCCAGCTCGGTCATGTCGCCGCCATTGTTCCTGGCGGTTAGCGTAATATTCAATATCCCCGCTGCC
>JABDNM010000003.1 GCA_013043825.1 Flavobacteriaceae bacterium | reverse complement strand
CCATAGCTTCGGGAGGCATAACCGGTCAGGGCCCTGGTAAAAGTATTCAGAAAAATTTCCTGCCCCAGTCCTCTTCAGATTTTATTTATGCGATCATCGTCGAGGAATTTGGAATTGTAGGAGCATTTTTCCTGCTGTTGCTTTACTTGTTATTGCTGTTTAGGTTGGTGATCGTTGCGCATAAGAGCACCTCATTGTTCGGGAAGCTATTGGTGATAGGGATTGGATTACCCATCATATTTCAGGCGTTGGTCAATATGGGTGTTGCGGTGGAGCTTTTCCCTGTCACAGGTCAAACTCTCCCATTGATAAGTAGCGGTGGTACCTCCATTTGGATGACATGCCTGGCTATTGGAATGATATTGAGCGTAAGTGCGAAGCGGGAAATTCAAATTAAAGAAGAACAAGAGGAAAATCCGTTGGATATATTAAGTGAAGCCTTATAAGATTTACAAAGCGGTGATATAATATGAACGAATAACTAAGAAGATTAATTATCAATTCAACTGAATCAAAATACAGATTTATTATTTCCGGAGGAGGCACCGGGGGCCATATCTATCCCGCTATAGCCATAGCCCGTGAACTCCAGTCCACCTACCATAACGCCGAGTTTCTTTTCGTTGGTGCAAAAGATAGAATGGAAATGGAGAAGATCCCTCAGGCGGGATTTAAGATCGAAGGGTTGTGGATCTCTGGTTTGCAGCGAAGTCTCAGCTTAAAGAATCTAATGTTTCCATTCAAGTTGATATCCAGTTTATTGAAGTCCAGGAAGATCATTCGCGCTTTCAAGCCAAATGTGGCCATCGGGACTGGTGGCTATGCGAGCGCACCATTGCTTCGATCTGCAGCGTCCAATAGAATTCCCTGTCTTATCCAGGAGCAAAATAGTCATGCCGGGATCACTAACAAATGGCTAAGTTCCAAAGTAAATACAATTTGTACAGCCTATGAGGGGATGGAGCGTTTTTTTCCTTCGGAAAAGATTGTGCTTACCGGTAACCCGGTTCGCCAGGACCTGCTGGATATCTCGAATCTTAAGGGAGAGGCCATCACCTATTTTGGCTTGAATGCCAATACGAAAACAATGTTGGTATTGGGAGGAAGCCTGGGTGCAAGGAAGATCAATCAATTGATCGATGAATCTCTCGATTTCTTGGACGGAGCAGGATTGCAACTTATCTGGCAATGTGGTAAATACTATTACGAAGAGTACAGTAAAAAGACTAATGATAAGGTGCGGGTACATGCCTTTTTAAACCGAATGGACCTGGCTTATTCCGCGGCAGATATAATCGTTTCCAGAGCGGGAGCCTTGTCGGTATCTGAATTATGCCTGGTGGGAAAGCCTGTGATCTTCATACCATCACCCAATGTGGCGGAAGATCATCAAACTAAGAATGCGCTATCGGTTTCAGAAAAAAATGCTGCACTCCTGTTGAAAGAAAGGGAGGCAGATCAAAATTTTCGACCGCTGGTCAAGGGATTGCTTGAAGATGAAGCTTTGCAAAAGCGACTTTCAGAAAACATTAAAAAAATGGCGCGCCCAAATGCGACGAAAGATATTGTAATTGAGATCCAAAAATTATTGACACCTTGAACGCACTAAAAGACATATCGCAATTTTACTTTGTCGGTATAGGCGGCATTGGAATGAGTGCATTGGCGCGCTATATGAATTTGCTCGGGAAGCAGGTTCAGGGATACGATCGCAGCCCCACAAAGCTTACCAACGAATTGATTCGGGAGGGTATGGATGTTACTTTTATCGATGAGGTTTCCAACGTTGAAAGACAATTAAAACCTGAAGAAACACTGGTAGTTTACACACCGGCTATTCCCGACGAAAATAACATCCTGCGATATTTTAGAGAGAACAACTATAAGGTGGTCAAAAGAGCCAAGTTACTTGGCGATGTAACAAGGGATACATTTTGTCTCGCCGTTGCGGGTACACACGGCAAGACGACAACGTCGGCAATACTGGGGCACTTACTCGCCGAATGTGATATGCCAGTCACTGCTTTTTTGGGAGGGATCGCCGAAAATTACGATTCCAATTTTATAAGTAAGGGTACGGAAATCACAGTGGTTGAAGCCGATGAATTTGATCGATCGTTCCTGCAACTTAGGCCGGACGTTGCATGCATTACTTCGACAGATGCAGATCATCTGGATATTTACGGCAATGCCACCTCACTGGAGGACTCCTTCAGGGAATTTGCGCGGCTAATTCCGAAGAAAGAAAACTTGTTCTATAAAAAAGGACTCGACTTTGAAGGTCAATCGGTGGGTATTAACGAACCAGCGAACTTTGAAGCAAGAAATATTAAGATAGATGATGGAGAATATATGTTCGACCTGGTGACACCCAATGGTACCATTGAAGATTTAAGATTTTTAATCCCTGGACACCACAACCTACAAAATGCGGTAACAGCTTTGGGCATGGCAATTTCTGCGGGAACCCCAACTCCCTGTCTGCCCAAAGCTTTACAATCATTCCGAGGTGTTCAACGTAGATTTTCCTATCGTATCAAATCCAGTGATCTGGTTGTCATCGATGATTATGCTCATCATCCTACAGAGATCAATGCCCTCCATCAGGCCGTTTCGGAAATGTACCCGGAGGACAGAAAACTAATTGTTTTTCAGCCTCATTTATTCAGTCGAACGCGTGATTTCATGGATGGGTTTGCAGAGAGTTTAAGCAAATTCGATGAGGTATTGCTGCTGGATATTTATCCTGCCAGGGAAATGCCTATAACAGGTATTGACTCACAGGAATTGTGTCGAAGAATAACCGTTCCATCGAAACAATTGGTAACCAAGGCGGGGCTACCTGAAATGGTGCAAAATTCGAGATGCAGGGTCAAACTTTTGGTCGGAGCTGGTGATATAGGAGAAGAAGTAGATAAAATTGTAAAATTCTTGCAAGATGAAGGGTAATTGGTGGACCATAAAAATCGTGCTTGCACTAGGTGCTATGGGGCTTTTGTATGGGTTTACCTTGGAAAGGAACTCCAAGCGGAAGCTAAGTGATCTCAAGGTTGAATTTACCGATGAAAACAGTCCGTTTATCACGCTTTCCACGGTTAATAAATTGTTAATACAAAATAATGACAGTCTTACGAGCATCGCTAAAGAAACTTTAGTTTTGAAGGAGATGGAATCCAGGTTGTTGCAAAATTCGATGGTACGCAAAGCCCAAGTATTTGTAACGGTTGACGGAACGTTAGGGGCAGAGATTGAGCAACGAAATCCCATCGGTCGCGTTTCAGCATCACCCAACTATTATGTGGATGAGGACGGAAAAAAAATGCCACTTTCAGCAGTTTATGCCGCCCGGGTACCCTTGATTTCGGGATCGTCTAAAAATAATTTTACAGAGCTCACCCCGTTGTTATTAAAGATACGAGATGATGAGTTCATGAGATTAGGGGTGGTAGGATTACACTTGTATAGCGACGGCAGGGTGGATTTAAAGATGAGAAAGCAGGAGCATAAGGTGATCTTCGGAAAATTGGAGCATATCGAACGGAAATTTCAGAATTACAAGGCCTTTTATCACAAGGCGAAAAAAGATAAATCGCTTCAAGAATATCGGCTGGTCAATCTCGAGTTCGGGAATCAGGTGGTAGCCACAAAAAAGTAGGGCATGGAACAAAAAAATATTGCAGTTGGATTGGATATTGGGACCACGAAGATCGTGGCGATGATCGGTCGGAAGAACGATTATGGAAAAATGGAGATCCTTGGAATAGGCAAATCCAAAAGTTTGGGCGTTCATCGTGGAGTGGTGAATAATATCACCCAGACCATTCAGTCCATTCAGCAAGCCATACAAGATGCGGAGGTGTCTTCTGGAATGAAGATCACAGATGTAGTTGTGGGTATTGCCGGCCAGCATATTCGTAGCCTACAGCATAGTGATTACATCACCCGAAACGACAGTGAAGTTGTGATCGACGAAGATGATATTGACCGCTTATGCAACCAGGTTCACAAATTGGTCATGCTGCCTGGCGAGGAGATTATACATGTCCTTCCGCAGGACTTTAAAGTCGATGGTCAAGCCGAAGTCAAAGAACCCATTGGAATGTACGGGGGTAGACTTGAGGCCAATTTTCATGTAGTTGTTGGACAGGTTTCTTCCATCCGAAATATTGGGCGTTGTGTGAAAAGCGCAGGTCTGGAGCTATCGGGAATCACTTTGGAACCCCTGGCATCTGCGAACGCGGTGCTAAGTCAGGAAGAGAAGGAAGCTGGAGTTGCCTTGATCGATATTGGTGGGGGAACCACCGACCTTGCGATTTTCAAAGATGGTATCATACGTCACACGGCGGTTATCCCGTTTGGTGGTAATGTTATTACCGAAGATATCAAAGAAGGTTGTTCTATCATTGAGAAGCAGGCAGAGTTGTTGAAGATAAAATTCGGGTCTGCGTGGCCCGGTGAGAATAAGGACAACGAGATCGTTTCTATCCCCGGATTGCGAGGTAGAGAACCCAAGGAGATCACTTTGAAGAATCTATCAAAGATCATTCATGCCCGTGTTGTCGAGATCGTGGAACAAGTATACCTCGAGATTAAGAATTACGGCCACGAGGAGCAAAAGAAAAAATTGATCGCCGGAATCGTTCTTACCGGTGGCGGGTCGCAATTAAGGCACTTAAAGCAGCTAGCAGAATACATTACCGGTATGGATACACGTGTTGGCTACCCCAACGAACATTTGGCGGGAGATAGCGATAGTGAAACAACCAGTCCCATGTATGCGACTGCGGTGGGATTGGTCATGAACAGCCTGGAAAGTAAAGAGCGAAGTTTACAAATGAAACGCTCGATGGGAGCGACCAATACGGTTGCAGATCAACATGGCGTCGAACCATTGGGGGAGGATGAATCGATTGATGAAAATGAAACTCCAAAGGAGCGAAAGCGTTTTTTCGATAAGTGGGCCGAGAAGTTTAAGGAGTTTTTAGATAATGCCGAATAGACAGTGGTAAAAAAGAACAATCAATAAGAAAATAAATCGCTGCAATTGCAGTGGCCAACCTCACAAAATAAAACAATATGAGCAGCAAAACAGAATTTGATAACATTGCTTTCGACCTGCCAAAGAACCAATCAAACGTGATCAAGGTTATTGGAGTTGGTGGGGGAGGTAGCAATGCGATCAACCACATGTTCAGCCAAGGGATAAAAGGTGTGGATTTTGTTATCTGTAACACCGATGCGCAGGCGTTGGAAAACAGTCCGGTTCCCATAAAGATCCAGCTAGGCGTCTCTCTCACCGAAGGATTAGGTGCAGGTGCAAACCCGGTGATAGGAGAACAGTCGGCCATGGAAAGTCTTGAGGACATCAAGAACATGCTCATGACCAATACCAAGATGATTTTCATAACCGCCGGTATGGGAGGTGGTACAGGAACAGGTGCGGCTCCGATTATTGCTAAAATGGCGAAGGAACTAGATGTACTTACCGTAGGGATTGTTACGATTCCCTTTCAGTTCGAAGGAAAGATTAGAAATGATCAGGCACAAATAGGCGTAGAGAAATTGCGAGAGAATTGTGATTCACTCATTGTGATCAACAACAATAAATTGCGCGAGGTATATGGTAATCTGGGATTTAAAGCCGGCTTTTCCAAAGCCGATGAAGTACTAGCCACTGCCGCTCGTGGGATCGCTGAAGTAATTACACACCACTATACTCAAAACATTGACCTTCGCGATGCGAAAACCGTTCTTGCCAATAGTGGCACCGCCATCATGGGTAGTGCGCAGGCCAGTGGATCGAATCGAGCACATGAAGCCATCTCCAGGGCCTTGGATTCACCCTTGTTGAACGATAACAAGATCAAAGGAGCCAAAAATGTACTCTTACTCATCGTATCCGGAACTGAAGAGATCACCATCGATGAGATTGGCGAGATCAGTGACCACATTCAAACCGAAGCGGGCCACAGTGCCAACATTATTATGGGGGTAGGAGAGGACTCCAGTTTGGAAGGTGCTATCGCAATTACCGTCATAGCCACTGGATTCAATGCCGAACAGCAGGACGAGATCGTGAATACTGAGGCAAAGCGAATTATTCACACCCTGGAAGATGAACAGAAAGCAGAGCACGAATTAATGTCCAAGCCGGCGGTGGTGGAAGTTCCGGCCCAGGTTCAAAAGGAACAACCTGTTATTCGACATACCTTGTTTGAAGATGAGGCTGCCGGAGCAGTGGATAAGGTTGAAACCAAGATAGATGTTGAAGAAACGGAAGAAGAGCAAACAGAGTTACCATTTGAAGGATATATTGAAACTACAAAGTTGATTCGAAACATCCAGGTAGAGTCTACCTTGCTCGACATTCATTATTTAGCCGAATTTGAACAGATCGATATCAACGATATCGATGTAAAGAATTTCGTGATCGTAGAAGGGGAACGAAAGAGAGAGACTGAAGGGTTTACCGAAGTGCATTCTACAAAAGCAGAAGTCGATGAGATGGAGGAACAAATGCTAATGTTCGACTTACCTGTAAATACAACGCCGGAGAAAACTACCGTGACCTCAGAGATCAAAGTTGAAGAAGAAGTGGACCCCGAGCGCATCGTCCGTAATCTAGAAGATATAGAAGTTACAGATCCCATCGAGATCGTTCCCATCACCGAGATCACCGAAGAAGGGGTAAAACGTTATAGCCTGGACGATTATCAGGAAGTCGAAGATAATCTTATGAACGCCAAGCCTGAATCTTTAGAGGAGGAATTGACCGAGGAAGAATTGAAATTCGAGACCAAGACCGTTGATGCCCCAGAAACAGAATCTGACAAGAGTGAACCCGCCGATCCTTTGAATACCCCTATCTCGCAACTTTTGAAAGATCGAACCGAAGAGCGGAAGAAAAAAATGAAGGAATTCAATTATAAGTTTAGGAACTCTGCCGCCAAGATCGATGAAATTGAAAAGGAACCCGCCTATAAACGAATGGGGATCGACTTAGATGAATCGGAAGACAGCGAGGATACGAATATTTCCCGCACATCTGTAAATACAGACGACGATGATGATATCGACCTCCGTTCCAACAACTCATTCCTGCATGATAACGTAGACTAGCAAGAAGCTTAACCTATAGAAAGTAATACCCGTTACTTTATTTCTGAAGACCTCCGAATCTCTTTGAGATCGGGGGTTTTTCGTTTATAAGATGGTTAATGAACGCCCGGCGTTTGAACCCGACGCGGTCTATGTTAGTTGGGATTACTCGCGTTGCTCATGATCCCTAGAGCGCTCCGTGTTGAAAATCAACAAAAGATCCACTTGCAATATCCAAAAAAGAAGCGAGCTCCTTTTTTGGAACTCGCTCATGGCTCAACTTTTTGTTGATTTATTCGTGACCGCGGAGAGGACCGAGCGAAGTATGATTTGTCCGGTGGACAAATCACGCGAGGGGCCAGCTAGCGCCCGGCGTTTGAACCCGACGCGGTCTATGTTAGTTGGGATTACTCGTTTCACTCATGATCCCTCAAAGCTCCGCTTTGAAAATAAAAAACCTGAACTAAAAAATTCAAGCAAGCTCGATTTTACGTCCAGGTTTTTTATTTATTCGTGACCGCGGAGGGATTCAAACCCCCAACCCTCAGAGCCGAAATCTGATGCGCTATTCAGTTGCGCCACGCGGCCTAGTTTTAACTTAATCGTTGTTTTACAATTCCCGAAATGGTTTTACCATCTGCTTTTCCTGCTAACCGCCCGTTCGCCATACCCATTACCTTTCCCATGTCCTTCATCGAACTTGCGCCAGTTTGTGCAATGATCTCATCGACTACCTTGGCTACATCCTCCTCGCTCATTTGTTCGGGAAGGAATTGTTGAATCACTTTGGCTTCCTCAAGTTCGGGTTCGGCCAGGTCATCCCTGCCCTGTTCTTTAAAGATGGATGCACTATCCTTGCGTTGCTTCACCAGCTTTTGCAGAATCTTCAGCTCTTGTTCAGTACTCAATTCCTCTTTTGCTCCCGTTTCCGTTTGAGCCAGTAAGATCGCCGATTTGATGGACCGCAAGGCCTGCAAACTCATGGAATCTTTCGATTTCATGGCTTCCTTCATCGCTTCTGTGATCTGTGTCGATAGGCTCATGACAGCTAGTTTGTAAATGGAATGCGAAGATACATAATTTCGGAAGTAAAATAAATGAATGACCTTCGAAACCTTTTTAACTTCCTGATAAAGTTCCTATTTTTACTTTTCAGAAAAAAGATATGGATAGAATACTTGGAATTGGGTCGCGAATCAATCACCCCGAGCATGGTAAGGGAGTAGTAACCAACGTAGACTCGAAGATGTATTGGGTAACGTTTATTGAACATGGTTTGGAAACTATTTCAGTGGACGAGGAGTTCGAAGTGATCGAAGCTTCCGACGACGACCTCGATACCGTTAGCTTTTACGAAGTTGAGCGCAGCCTGCGGGATCTTCTGAAAAAATGGAGCGACGTTTCTGAGATTGTTCCTATAGCCGACAAGTATAAAGGTGGAATTATGGTATTAAAACCGAAGGATCCGAATCTTTCCGACAAGGAGATACCTATTAACACTTTTTTTCACAAGATCGTGATGCTCAGAGACCGGCTTCGCGTCATGGAACAAAAGATTAATTCCAGTAAAGTGCTTGAAGAACAGGATAAGATCGATCTTCAGCAATATATTACACGTTGCTACGGAAGTTTAACCACCTTTAACGTACTATTTAAGAACCCATCGCAGCAATTTAAGGGAGAAGGCGGCAAGTAATACTAAAGCATCAGTTTTTTTCGTTAGTTACTGATAATAAGCGGTTTCTAAATAATCACTATCTTGCTTTGCCCAACTCTTATATGATGTTATTTCTACAACCAGACGATAATGCTACATGGTTGGCACCCTACGCCTACATCATTGTCCTTTTGGGGTTTGCTTTCTTTCTCTTCCGGGTGTTTGAGAATTGGTATGCAAGCAGGTACGATCGGCCACTATATCGACATTACTTTGTCTTTAAAAAACTAAATGAAGCCCAAAGAACTATCTTAGAGAAGGACTTTTCATTTTACTCCAAGCTCACCGAAAAGGAAAAACGACAGTTTGAACACCGGGTGGCTACATTCATCTCCGAAAAGAAATTCATTGGCAGGGAGGGAATTGAGGTCACAGACAGGATGAAAATCCTTATCGCATCTGTAGGATGTATGCTAAGTTTTGGTAGAAGAAATTATGATTATGCGTTGATTCAATACATCCTAGTATATCCCGATGAGTTTTACAGTAAGATCAATGACTCGCGTCACAAAGGAGAATTCAATCCACATGGGAGGGCCCTTGTATTATCTTGGAAGGATTTCGAGGAAGGGTACCAGATTACGAACGACAACCGAAACTTGGGAATTCATGAATTCATGCACGCGATGCAGCTGGAAGCTCGGAAAAGTCGTGATCTCGATTCGACACGATTTGCGAAACAATTTCAGAATATCCTAAAACAACTCACACATAAAGAAGTGAAGGACAAATTGGATGAAACACAGTTCTTCCGGGCGTATGCATTCACGAATCAATATGAGTTCATGGCAGTACTTACCGAATACTTCTTTGAATCCCCCAAAGATTTCAAATCACACTTTCCGAAACTTTACAATTATACCCGTAAACTCCTCAATTTTAATTTTGCGGGTTATTGACTTTAGAAATATGCTCTAAGATCATTTTGGCATGGATCCTTGAGTTTTCGATAAACCATTTATGGGTCTCAATACCGCCACAGATCACTCCTGCCAGGTACAGACCTTCAACATTACTTTCCATAGTTTCCTCATTGTAAGAAGGTATCTGCTTATTTGAAGAAAGCTCAATCCCCAGCTCTCTGAGGAATTCAAAATTCGGTCTGTAACCGGTCAGCGCTAATACGAAATCATTTACCAGTGTGTGTGAACCTTCCGGAGTTTTGATAATGACCTGGGAAGGAAGAATCTCTTGTAATTCTGCATTAAAAATGGCCTTGATACTCCCTTCCTCGATCCGATTCAGAATATCCGGTCTAACCCAATACTTCACTCGTTCGCCAATTTGAGGTCCTCGTACTACCATGGTGACATCACCTCCCTTCCTCCAAATCTCCAGGGCTGCATCCACAGCGCTATTACTGGCTCCTACAACAATGGTCTTCTTCATCACATACGGATGCGCTTCCTTGAAATAGTGAGACACCTTGGAAAGATCCTCTCCGGGAACATTCAGAAGTTTTGGAAGGTCATAAAAGCCAGTGGCTACGATCAGGTTGTTGGGATGATAGGTTCTTTTTTCTGAAGTTACTTCGAACAAATCTTTCACCTTTTTGACTGCCACCACCTTTTCATAAAGATTGATATTCAATTTATTGGACGTAGCAACCCGCCGATAGTATTCCAGCGCTTCATTTCGATTTGGCTTGGCGTTGTTACTGATAAACGGAATATCATCGATCTCCAGCTTTTCCGAAGTGGAAAAAAAAGTCATATTTAATGGATAGTTGTACAAGGAATTGGTTAAAGCACCCTTTTCCAACACCACATATGACAGGCCTCTCTTCTTACATTCGAGTGCACAGGCAATACCAATGGGGCCACCTCCAATGATTAAGACATCCAATTTTTTCTGCATGTCCAAAATTACGATTTTCTAATGCTTGGAAAAACGATTCAGTCACATAAAAAAAGTCCGTTGTCCATTTTTGGACAGCGGACTTTCAGAAACAAAACATCAACTAGTCGTGATCGATGATGATCTTTTGAGTACTCTTTTGGCCAGACGTTGAACTAGCCACCATAATATAAATTCCTTCTGCTAAATACTGTGCATTCCAGCTAGATTGGTCTTCAAACTGAACGGTCGTGATCAAGGTTCCAGTTACTGAATACACACGAATTTCCTCCAGTTGACCAAGATAGCTGAGATCGAATTGAAATCGATCTCCTACCGTTGGACTTATAAATGCACCGGGTGGAAGGTTATCGTTCACCGACAAAAAAATTTCGTCCCGCAGTACCACGGCATTGGGTGTCAACAAACCGCCGCCTGTTGTATAATCTCCCAGATCGGTTCCCGCGCTATCAAAGCGACGCACCGAATTCGTGCCATTATCTCCAATGAGCAGGTCGCCATTGGGTAAAAATGCAAGGCCTTCGGGATTCGTGAGGGTTGTGATGAAGTCGTCTATATAACTTCCATCATTTGCATTGAATCGTACACACTTCCCGGCGTTCCAGTCAAGGACATACATTACTCCGCCTTCAATTTCTACGTTGGTAGGCCCGGATAAGTTGGTGTTTACGTGTACACTGTCGAAATCGCCATTGGGATCGAATTTGGTAACCGTTCCGCCAGCAAAGGAAGAGACATACAGATTTCCCGAATCGTCCCAATCAACACCAATGCTTTGCACAACACCCATGTCTGTATACTCATCTACAAAAGTGCCATCTAATTGAAATCGCAATACTTTGTTATTCGAATTGCTCCATTGTATCACGTAGAGTAGTCCGTCATCGCCAACTTTCATTCTGGTTGGGCCGCCTGCTACCTGTGCAAAGTCTTCGATGTACACACCGGTGGTTGAATTGTATTTGGTAATTCTTCCACTGTTCAAATTGGAAACCAGCACCACGTCCTGCGTTTCAATAAAAAGAATATCCTGGGGCCATGCCAGTTGATCGTCAATGTATACAACCGGGTTTTCGCCATTGGTATCGAATTGAACAATTTGATAAGGCCCTGAAGTGAAATTGGCCGCATCACTCACGTAAGTATAATAATTTTGAGCAACCAGATTTATACTCAGGAGGCAGAAGCCAAGTAGTGTAAGTAATTTTAAAGTCTTCATAGAATAGGATTTAAATTGATATACTAATTTCAGTAAAAACAGACTGGAAACGGTTCGTAATTATAAATCGCTACTCCTTATTTTATAAATCAAGACACGCCGGCGTTCATCCTGAATTCTGAAGGAGTGCAGTTATGTTTCTTTTTAAACGCATTGTAAAATGCTGCCTTACTATTAAAACCAACATCAAAATACACGCTCTTGATACTGGGTGAAGATGTTTTCTGAAGTAAGCGTTCTGCTTCAAGCAATCGATATTCGTTCACAAACTTATTGAAATTCATCCCAGACTTCTTATTGATGACCTTCGAAAGTAAATGAGCGGAAAATCCAAGCTGATCTGCCAGCTGGACCAGTCGAAGTTCATTGTCAATATAGGGTTTTTTCTGCTCCATATAATTGGTGACATTCTTGTAAAGTTCGTTCATCAATGTATCCTCAAGACTTTCCTTTTTGTTTTCATCCGGAAGGAAAAGTTGGGTATAAAACTCTCCGTCGAACACTGCCGGCTGTTTGAAGATAAAATAGCCAATAGCATAGATCGAAATGCTCATCGTGATAGAGATCATATAATCCCACTGACTGTTAAAAAATGGAAACCGAACCAGGATGTAATAGGATGCCAGGGCCAGGATAAACACCACATAAAGACCAGAAAGTGTTAGCCCCCATGTATGTCTTAGCCGGGTGTATTGGTTTTTTAATCCCTTGTTTCGTTGTACCAGTAATATCACCAGGAGCGCATAGATGCTCATATGAATGATCTGAAACCAGGGCTTTTGGGCTAACCAGAGTAGGGGTATGCCTGCATCGGTCCATTGCAGATAGCGCAGCCACATTCCAACGTTCGGAACAAGTAGCACAAAGGCAGGAAGGAAGTGAAGCCCATAGTTAAAGCTAATTTCCTTTTTATATAATTGAAGGAAATAAAGGTAAAGCAGTGGCCCGGTAGTATAGTAACAAGCAGCAGGAAGCAACATTAAATATGGGAACTCCAGTTCGTACCGAGTCCAGTACAATACATATTGGAATAAGATCACACAAAACGACAGGACAAAAAAAGCGATGGGATAATTCCTTCGATTTCTTCCCGTAATTAGTAGGATGAATAAAAACAACCCCATGGCCACGGCGATGAGAAAGCCGGATGTCCACGTGTCGAATGAAGGGGATTGAGCCATATACAAATATAGGCTATGCTTTGCCTTGGTAGCAACTAAGTTAGGTCTCGGATTATAAATCTAGACCAGATTTTGATAGGAAATAACTATGCGGTAAGTTCTTTCAAACCGCGAATTGTGGCAACAGGGTCATCACTTTTGAAGACATAACTTCCGGCCACCAAAACATCCGCGCCTGCCTCGACTAATGCCGCCGCATTTTTGTTGGTAACTCCTCCATCGATCTCGATGAGTGTATTTGCTCCCATTGCATCGATCAATTGCCGAAGAGCCATGACCTTGTCAAAGGTGTTTTCGATAAAACTTTGGCCTCCGAATCCGGGATTAACACTCATTAGGCACACCAGGTCGATATCATGGATCACATCTTCCAACAATCCGATGTTGGTATGAGGGTTCAATGCCACTCCGGCTTTCATCCCGGCAGCTTTGATCGCCTGTAAAGTTCGGTGTAAATGTGTGCAGGCTTCATAGTGTACTGTGAGATTTGTCGAGCCCAGATCTGCAAATCGCTGCACGTATCGGTCTGGCTCTACGATCATAAGATGTACATCGATTGGTTTTTTGGCATGCTTTACAATATCCCGAAGTACAGGCATTCCGAAAGAGATATTCGGGACAAAAACCCCGTCCATGATGTCTATATGAAACCAATCTGCATCACTGTTATTGATCAATTCAACGTCCCGTTGCAGATTCGCAAAATCGGCCGCTAGAATGGAAGGTGCAATAAGGGTCTTGCTCATTAGGCATTAATTTTAGCAAATGTAGGAATAATTGTTTGCACATTGGCTTACAAAATTGTCCAATGAAAAACCTCCGGTAATCAACCGGAGGTCATTCATCAATCAAAAAACGAACAGTTATATTTTGTAACTGTTTGTTGCGGTTATCCCAGGTAAGTCTTCAAGATCTTACTTCTGGATGTATGTTTCAATCTACGGATTGCTTTCTCTTTGATCTGTCGCACTCGTTCACGCGTGAGATCAAATGTTTCTCCTATCTCTTCAAGTGTCATAGGGTGTTGATTCCCCAGTCCGAAGTAAAGACGGATCACATCGGCTTCCCGAGGAGTCAATGTCTCCAATGCCCGCTCGATTTCGGTACGAAGTGATTCATGCAAGAGGCTGCGATCTGGATTGGGAGATTCTCCACTACGTAAAACATCGTATAGATTCGAATCTTCTCCTTCTACTAAAGGAGCATCCATAGAAACGTGTCGGCCCGAATTTTTCATGGACTCTTTCACGTCGTTGATCGTCATATCCAATTCCTTGGCAATCTCTTCGGCAGAAGGCGGACGCTCATGCGCCTGCTCAAGGAATGCAAAGGTTTTGTTTATCTTGTTAATACTTCCAATTTTATTCAATGGAAGTCGCACAATTCGTGACTGCTCGGCCAAAGCCTGCAAAATCGATTGTCGAATCCACCAAACGGCATAGGAAATAAATTTAAATCCTCGGGTTTCGTCAAAACGTTGTGCAGCTTTAATAAGCCCAAGGTTCCCTTCGTTGATAAGATCGGGAAGGGTTAATCCCTGATTTTGGTACTGTTTTGCTACCGAAACCACGAAACGAAGGTTCGCTTTGGTCAATTTCTCCAAAGCACGTTGGTCACCCGCTTTAATGCGCTGTGCCAATTCTACTTCTTCGTCTGCGGTGATTAAGTCAACTTTTCCAATTTCCTGTAGGTACTTGTCCAATGAAGCAGTTTCCCTATTGGTTACCTGCTTGGTGATCTTAAGTTGTCTCATTAAGGTGTTGTTGCTTTAAGTTTAATTTTTCCTTTCGTACTGGGTTATACGCAGAAACGACAGTAAATGTTACACAAATACTATCTTTTTTTAACATTTCTGTCGGAAAAAATCGTTAAGCCCTGGTTTTTAAAGGGATATACGGTTCGTTTATCGAATGGATCTCAAGGCTCTACTCGCACTCCTACAAAGGATTTGTAGTGTTTACTTCTGTTTTAGTTCAATGAGGAGAATATTTACTTCCAGAAGTGCTTTGGTGTACATATTACTGAAGGCAGTCATGTGTTTCTTGGCTTCTTCCAATCCATCCTTGGTGGCCACATTGGATTCTATAATTTGTAGATGATGCCCATGAGTGGTCATTCCCAAATTCATGAAGCTGGACTTCATTTTATGGGCTAGTGAACTAGCACGCACATAGTATTCGCGATCCATACAGGTTCGCAAACTTTTATAGTCCTCAGGGGTGGTTTTGACAAATACTTCAAGGAGTTCGATGATAAATTCTTCGTCATTATCAAAGGTCTCCTTCAATAGGGTCATATCTACACTACTGTTACGAGACTCGTTGTCTTTCTTCTTGGAAAGTTCATCCAAAACTATCGTTGGATCGGCCACTTGGTCCGAGATCAACCAGAAGAGTACTTCTTTGACAGCGTCCTCATTCAACGGTTTGGTAAGATAAAAATCGATGCCGGCCTTAATAGCGTTTTTACGTGCTTCAGGGAACACATCGGCCGAACAGGCAACGATGGGCACTTTTTTCTGTCGGTATTTTTTGGTGGAACGAATTTCAGTAATAGCCTCTATCCCATTCATGAACGGCATATGCATATCCATTAAAACCAGGTCGTAGTGGAAGTCGGCTCTTTCAAAGATCTCTACTGCTTCCTGACCATTTTCGGCTATATCTACATCTACTTTAAAGCTATGCAGCAATTGGTTGATGTAGAATTGATTCATTTTATTATCCTCGGCAACCAGGACTTTCAGGCCTTCCAATTTGGCAATTTCGCGTTCCTGCTTGGTTACCTTGGTCGCGATGCCTTTCAACTTACTTTTCACAAAAGGCAAAGTAAACTCAAAGGTAGATCCTTCTCCAACCACGCTGGTGGCATGGAGTGTTCCATGTTGCAGTTTGATCAATTCTTTAGTAATGGCAAGCCCTAGACCGGTTCCCGTTTCCTTCAGCGACTCCTGGTCCTCGAGTTGGAAGAAACTTTCAAAGATCTTATCCAATTTATCCTCCGCAATCCCGATCCCTGAGTCCTGGACCTTAAATTGAAGTTGCAATTGTTCGCCCTTTGCAGCCACATTCGATACCGAGATTGAAATTTGACCGCTTTTGGTAAATTTTATCGCATTACTGATGAGGTTAGACAGGATCTGGTTAAGCCTGTACTGGTCCCCAATCACAACATCTGGGACGTTTTTATCGATTTCGTAGATCAAATTCAACCCTTTTTCCCTGGCTTTTATCTCAAAGCCATCCGACAAGCTTGCTACAAGCTTCTTGAGGTTGAAATCGATGGATTGGATAGTCAATTTACCCGCTTCGATCTTCGAGAAATCTAAAATGTCGTTTACAATGGAGAGCAAGTTCTTAGCAGAAAAGTCGATCCCATCTACATTCTTACGCAGCAAGGTGGTATCCTCGAGATCACTCTTCTTGATGATTTCAGAAAGTCCCAGGATCACGTTCAGAGGTGTGCGAATTTCGTGACTCATATTCGACAAGAATGTCGATTTCGCTTTAGCAGTTCGTTCGGCATTGGCCTTGGCCTCGTTGATCGCTTTTATAGTATCCCGTTTATCTGTAATATTTTTCAACAGAAGGGTATAGGTGTCCTCCCCTTCGGAATAATTATTTGTAACTGCAATTTCGTAGTCCACCACCTCATTACCCGTTCTTTCAAGTACAATTTCATGCCTGCGACCGATCACCTGGTTGGGTGTGGCAGGATCGGTTTTATTGAAATCTGCCTTGAAGCTTGTTGTAAATTCGAAGGGAAAGAAATCGAAAATTGAGTTACGTTTCACGCTGGTTTCACTCAGACCAAGTATTTCAAGGGTATTACGGTTATAATCCAGTATATTACCTTTTCTGTTGATCACTACAAACCCATCTAATATATGTTCGATGATCGACCGCTTGTTAATTAGTTGTGACGACTGCTTCTTGTGATCACCTTTAACGGCCTTGATGGCTGCCATTCTGGGTTTTGGCACATCTATTTCAGTATGTTCAATTGGATTGTACTCTTGCAACATTCGGCTTATGTTTAAGCTTGGATAAAATTCAATGAATGCTTGGTGTTGCTTATCAATAATTTCGTTGGTCCATTCGAATCCGAAGGAGTCTACAAAGTCTTTATAGATCTCTTTTGAATGATCTCGAAGCTTAGTTAGCGTATTAATTTGCTGAACCAATTCATCGCTGGTCCTTTCTTTGAGTCGATATTTTAGTACCTCCAGCCATCGTGAGGCCTTAGATTCAGACTTCGGGTCATCTATGAAACCTGTGAGAAGAAATTTCAACAAATTGCATACCAATAGGATCTCCTGGTTTTTCTTTTCTTCAAAGAGTGGAAGAAATGCTTCACTAGCGGCTATTTCAGGGAAATTCGTCTTAATATCAGCACGTAATTGCGAAGCGCCACCTGTAAATCCTGGGTCTTTTACAACCAGGTGATCCTCTATTTCAAGGTAAAACTTGACCAAACAGAGGTTCGCCCAATACTCATTTTCAGGAAATTGAAAAGCTTCCAGACGAATGCTTATTTGCTCTCGCTGGAAGTTATAGGAGCCTTTGTCGATGAAGAATTCAATAAAGGAACCTCTAGTGTCCTTTGGAGAATCTACATCAATACCAACAAGCTCGTTCTTCGTTTTAAAACGATTGAGTAGTGTTTTCATCGGGGGCGTGACTACTTTTGTTAATATGAAGGAATAATCCTACAAACTGCAAAGTACAACTTTTTTCCAAAAAACCTAATCTTTTGTTGAAAAGCTGTTTGAATTTGTCATGTATTGTACAGTTTCATTGTGTTGCTATTATCCAGAAATTCAACGATTACAAGTGATTTCAGGTAATAAAAATCGATAATTCAAATTTTTATTGAAATAATTTTAATAGGTTCAAGAACCTGACTAATTTCGTGTAAATCCTAAAATCGATCCTATGAAGACAATTTTGTCCGCTTTGCTACTGTTTTATTCGACCCTGATTCTTTCTCAAACATCCAGCCAATCAACCATTGAGGGGCAGAATGAAATCAAGATCAACATGGGATACGCCATTGCCGGTTTACCCGAAATCACCTACGAGCGTGTGATAGACGATGGTGGGGCTGTTGGACTTTCGGTTGCATTTGCCATCGATGAGGACATCGATTACAGTGTAATTGCAATCCCGTATTATCGATTGTATTTCGGACAAAAACGTGCCGCAGGTTTTTTCGTTGAGGGCAATGTGGGTGTTTTTTCTGAAGAACGCAACGATAATAGTTCCATGGAAGAAATGGGGTTTGGACCGGGACTGGCCGTAGGAGGGAAGTTCCTTACCAAAACTGGTTGGGTGGCCGAGATCGTTGGGGGAGCAGGAAGAAATTTCCTGAATACCGACGTGATTAGTGAGGTATTCCCTCGATTAGGAGTTTCCATTGGGAAACGCTTTTAGATTGAATTACCGGAATAAAAAAATGCCTTTCAATCGAAAGGCATTTGCAAGTTGAGGGCGAAAAGATTAGTCAGCTTTTTGTGAATGCGGAAAATCCCGCTTAGGGAGTACTAGTTTTAACACTCCTTCCTTGTATACATACTCGATCTGATTACTATCAACTTCTCCAGGTAACCGGAACCTTCTGCTGAAGGAATTCAGATTGAATTTTCCCCTGAACATGTCGATAAACTCATCTTTGTTGAATCGTTTCCTCGCTTTAATGATGAGTATATCATCTACTACATGAATTTGAAAATGCTTGGCTTTAAACCCGGTGGCCATGATATTTATTTCATACATATGATGGTTTTCGTAGAAATTGGCCACTACAACACTGCAGGCTCGTAAAGTGCTTTTAATTTTCTGTGATTCAGAGGTTTTTGAAATCGGTTTTGGATTTCCGTTTTGATTGGAATATACTACTAAATTGTCCATATCGACTGGTTTAGAGTAGCTTAGACCGCTGGGGATGGGTTAGGCTATTGTTAATTAGTATCAATTTAGTGCACTGGTTGTAAATTGGATATTTTTTGGGATAATTTAGGGAGAGAAATGGCGAACCTTTAACACTTTAATACTTCCCGTTTCAACGAATTAGCTAAATCAATGTCTTGAAAATAAACGAGTTATCGAGTTAAGGACAATTTAAATCAAATGAAAAAGGCCACCCAAGGGTGGCCTTTTTTAACAATTAGTTATCAACTGGTGTCAGTTAAACGATGAGTCAACTGAAATCAAGTGATACGGGCTTATTTTCGGTCTCGATTTCGGTTGTCACGTCCGCGATTATCGCGACCACGATTATTCCCGCGATCGTCACGTTTTGGGCGATCGACATATCCTTCCGGCTTTGGCAACAATGCCTTTCTAGACACCTTCTCTTTGCGAGTACGTTTGTCTAGTCCAAAGTACTTCACGTCGAACACATCACCCATATTCACTACGTCACTCACGTTTTCGGTGCGTTCCCAGGCTAATTCAGAAACATGCAGTAAGACCTCGTTTCCGGGTGCTTCCACATATTCTACCACCGCGCCAAAGTCGAGCATCTTGATCACTCGAACTTCATAAATGCTTCCTACCTCCGGTTGGAAAGTTATGGAGTCAATCTTCGCCAGAACAGCATCGATACCAGCCTGGTCTGTTCCCAGGATCTCAACGATCCCTTCTTCCGTCACCGGATCCTCGTTGATCACGATCGTAGTTTTGGTTTCTTTCTGAAGTTCCTGAATTACTTTACCTCCAGGTCCTATAAGAGCACCGATAAACTCATTCGGGATAGTTGTAGTAACCATCTTCGGGGCATGAGGTTTAACGTCTGCATTAGGAGCTGCAATAGTCTCAGTCAATTTTTCAAGGATATGAAGTCTTCCATCTCTGGCTTGTTTCAAGGCATTGACCAAGATCTCATAGCTCAGTCCTTTCACCTTAATATCCATTTGACAGGCTGTTATCCCATCGGCAGTACCGGTTACTTTGAAGTCCATATCTCCCAGGTGATCCTCGTCTCCAAGAATATCACTCAGTACAGCATATTTACCAGAATCTCCGTCGGAAATTAAACCCATAGCGATCCCCGATACTGGTTTTGTCATTTGAACCCCTGCATCCATCAAGGCCATGGTTCCGCTACAAACGGTCGCCATGGATGAGGAACCATTGGACTCCAACACTTCAGAAACCACACGTACAGTATACGGACAATCTTCCGGGATCATATTTTTAAGTGCGCGCTGCGCCAAATTTCCATGTCCTACTTCTCTTCTGGAAGTTCCACGGATAGGTCTTGCTTCTCCAGTACAAAACGGAGGGAAGTTATAGTGGAGGTAGAATGTTTCTTCTCCTTCAAAAGAAGGCATATCGATTTGATTGGCTTCTCGTGAAGTTCCCAGGGTCACGGTTGCCAATGCCTGAGTTTCCCCACGTGTAAAGACGGACGAGCCATGTGTAGATGGCAAATAGTCCACTTCACACCAGATCGGTCTTATTTCATCGGTCTTTCTTCCGTCCAATCGTGATCCTTCGTTCAATGTAAGGTCACGAATCGCCGCTTTTTCGGCTTTATAGTAATAGTTGGAAACCAGGTCTCCCATTTCTTCCAATTCTTCTTCAGAAAAGGTAGCTTTAATCTCTTCCTTTATCTCTGAAAATGCCAGGCTTCTTTCCTGTTTGGATGATCCTGCTTTTGCCACAGCATATACTTTATCGTAAGCCATGTCGTGGATCTTCTTCTCCAGGGTTTCGTCTTCCGCAGCACCTTCATACTCACGAACTTCTTTTCTTCCAAAGGCATCTGCCAACCGCATTTGCGCGGCAACCTGCTCCTTGATGGCTTCGTGGGCAAATTTGATAGCTTCGGTCATTTCTTCTTCCGAGATCTCTTTCATTTCGCCTTCCACCATCATCACAGAATCTGCAGACGCACCTATCATCATATCGATATCGCTTTCCAGCAATTGAGCACGGGTAGGATTGATCACTAATTTACCATCCACACGACCCACTCTACATTCAGAAATAGCGCATTCGAATGGGAAATCCGACAATTGAATCGCCGCAGAGGCTGCTAGTCCAGCCATAGCATCAGGCATGACATCATCATCATGAGACATAAGCTGGATCATCACCTGGGTTTCCGAGTGATAGTCTTTTGGGAATAGTGGACGTAATACACGGTCTACAAGGCGCATGGTCAAAATTTCCCCGTCACTTGGTCTTGCTTCTCTTTTAAAGAAACCTCCGGGATAACGTCCGGATGCTGCAAATTTTTCACGGTAATCTACTGTTAAAGGGAGAAAATCCAGGTCCTTTTGTTCGTAGTTTGAAACTACGGTACAAAGCATCATACATTTACCAGATTGCACCACGACAGAGCCATGTGCCTGCTTGGCTAATTTTCCGGTTTCGATAGAGATCTCTCTACCGTCACCAAGGTCAATGACCTCTTTAAATACTTTAGGTATCATTATTATTGTTTTTCATTACGTACTACAAGCAGTGGCTTGAGTACAATTCATTTGGTCTCGGCCCGGTCTTCGAACCGTTCGTTGTTGTGTTGTTGTGGTGACCAATGAAAAACCTAAGGGTAGCTTTTCTGTTAATCTGAAGAATTTCTTCAGAAAAAAACATAAAAGGGGCTAAAAAAGCCCCCTCTACTATATTCTTACTTACGTAATCCTAATTCTTTAACGATCGCACGGTATCTCATAATATCCTTCTTCATGAGGTAATCAAGTAACGAGCGTCGTTTTCCTACCAACTTCACCAGGGATCGTTCGGTGTTATAATCCTTGTGGTTGGTTTTTAAATGCTTTGTTAAGTGATCGATTCGATGGGTGAACAACGCGATCTGACCTTCTGCAGAGCCCGTGTCCTTGGCGGACTTTCCGTGCTTTTTAAAGATCTTTTCTTTCTCTTTTGGTGATAAATACATGCCAATATTATTTAAATGATTTTTATGTACCCAACTACCTTCGTGGTAATTAGGCTGCAAAAGTAAAAAAACTTCTTGACAATCCCGTTGTTAAAATAAGTTAAGTTTCAAATACTTAAATTCCGAATTTTTCGTTTATTTGGCACCAAGTAATAACCCAAATTTACCAAACATGAAAAGAATTCTGATAAGAACAGGCCTTGCCTGTGCGTTCGGCTTAAGTATTTTACTTACAGCATGTAATAAGGACGACGATAATCAAACCACGGTCAATTTTTCGGCAGAGAATGCTGTTCTGGCGGCTAAGACCGACGCTACCGTAGATGGAACCCTCAATATTCTGGAAAACGGATATGAGGAAGGAGAGAATGGGCGTTCGCCCCTTGTCTCATTATTTCCAGAGTGTACGGTGATCACGATCAATTCCAATGGCAATGGCGGCACAATAACCCTGGATTTTGGGGCTTCCTGTGAGTTGAACAACGGGGCAATAGTGTCCGGTGTCATTTTGATGGAATATGGAGCTATTGTTGAAGGAACGCGGACCATCGATTACAGCTTCCAGGACTTCACATATAATGGAAACGGAGTTACAGGCGGAGGAGAGATATTACGTGAAATTTCCAATTCGAACGGAAATCCATCTTCAACGGTGAATGAGACCATCGTGGTAAGTTTTCCAAACACCGCAGTAACCGCTACGCGTACCGGATTGCGGATAGCCGAATGGGTTGAAGGAATAGGCTCCGGAACCTGGTTGGATAATGTGTATCACATCAACGGGAACTGGAATACTACATTTTCGAATGGATTTGAACGAAATGGCGAAGTGGTTGAAACACTCGTGAGAAAACTGAATTGTCTTTATTTCGTAAGTGGAATAATCGAGGTCACACAAGATGGCTTTACCGGATCTCTGGATTACGGACCCGGAACTTGTGATAATAATGCCGTCATTAACATCAACGGTACAGACTATCCAATTTTCCTGTAGCACCTATTAATACTGAAATTTAAGCCACTCCATCCGAGTGGCTTTTTTTGTTTTTGGACAATAGAATAAAAAATTTTAACAAAAAATTAAACCTTTCACTTAATCCGCAGTCATAGAAGCACAAAACTCTTAAATATAAACACTATGAAATCTTTTGGATTGAAAATTGGAATGCTGACCATCTTGTCAATTTCATTACTCGTTACGTCTTGTAGCAAGGATGAAACTGCCACGGTCGCTGACGAATCTCCGGCGATTACAGCCGATCAGACCAGGCAAACTGCCGAGGCAGAAATGACAACCGATGAAGTGCTAAGTATTGTTGAAATGGCCTATGCCGAAAATGAAGAAGACGATGGCAGAACTGCCAGTTTATTTACCGATTGTGTAACCATCACCATCAGTTTTGAGAACGGTGTGACCTTCGTTACGCTCGATTTTGGCTTTGGTTGCCAATTGAACAACGGCGCGATCGTTTCTGGGATCATTAATTTAACCTATGGCCCCGTAGTGGCCGGTACCAGGACTATTACAGTCGTTTTTGAAGACTTCACCTATAATAGCAAGGAAGTAGCCGGCGGCGCCACTATCTATCGTGAACGAAACAACGCAAACGGAAATCCACAGTCAACGGTGAACAAAGATCTTCAAATTACATTCCCTAGCGGAGTTATAGCCAATGTTACCGGTACCCGTGTGGCTGAATGGATCGAAGGTGTTGGAAGTGGTACCTGGATGGATAATGTATTTTTGATCACAGGAGATCGCCAGATCGAAGTGAGTACAGGATTTACCCATGATGCCCTGGTTACTGTGCCATTACGTCGAGAAGCAACTTGTCCACACTTTGTAAGTGGAGAGATTGAGATCACAAGAAACAATGGAAATGGAAACTTGGATTTTGGAGATGGTACCTGCGATAACATCGCGATCCTCACCGTAAACGGGGTGGAGATCACCATTATTCTAAACTAAGTAGGTTGGTTAGTTTTTTTTATGGAAGGAAGGCGTCCCTGCCGACATGCAAATTGTCGATTCGGGGCGCTTTTTTATGCTGTCTTTTCCCGAAGCGGCCTATTTAGGATCAAATCCAGATAGAGGTTGATGTTTCGCTTCAGGTCTTTGCGATGACTGATAAAATCCAGGAAGCCATGATCCTGCACAAATTCTGCAGTCTGAAATCCTTCAGGTAATTCTTTACCCGTAGTATCTCTTACAACGCGAGGACCGGCAAATCCGATCAACGCACCCGGCTCACTGATATTGATATCACCCAACATGGCAAACGATGCAGTGGTACCTCCCGTTGTGGGGTCTGTACAAAGTGAAATATAGGGGATTTTAGCCTCCGCCAATTGTGCAAGCTTCGCACTGGTTTTAGCCAACTGCATTAAAGACAATGCTGCTTCCATCATACGGGCGCCCCCACTTTTTGAAATGATGAGGAAAGGGGTGTTATTTTTTAAGGCATAGTCTGCAGCACGAGCTATCTTTTCTCCCACCACAGATCCCATGGAGCCACCAATAAAACTGAAATCCATGCAGGCAATTACCAAATTCTCACCCATTGACTTCCCAACCGCCGTTCGAACAGCATCTTTTAAACCAGTCTTCTCTTGTGCGGCCTTAAGTCGATCTGTATATTTTTTGTTGTCTTCGAATTCTAGTGGATCCTTGGAGGTGAGGTTCTTATCCAACTCGGTAAATTTATTATCATCAAAGAGGATCTCAAAATATTCCTTACTACCAATGCGAACATGATATCCGTCTTCGGGGCTTACATAAAAGTTCTTTTCCAGTTCCTCCGCATCTACGATCTTTCCGGTAGGAGATTTGTACCATAATCCTTTTGGTACATCTTTTTTTTCTTCGGTAGGGGTCTGTATTCCCTTCTTTGTTCTTTTAAACCAAGCCATAATGAGGAGTTTGTCTTGTTAGAGGGTGTTCACATTATTGAGATCCTGGAAAGCTGCGATCAATCGTTTTTTGAACGTAAGTTCCCCTTCTCGTAACCATTTACGCGGGTCGTAGTATTTTTTATTCGGAATGTCATCACCATCGGGATTTCCAATTTGTGTTCTCAGGTAATCGATGTTCCCGGTCATATAGTCTCGAATTCCTTCAGTAAATGCAAACTGAAGATCGGTATCGATATTCATTTTAACCACCCCATATCCAATAGCCTCACGAATTTCTGCTACACTCGAGCCACTTCCACCGTGAAAAACAAAATCAATTGGATTGTGACCCGTATTGAATTTATTCTGGACGTACTCCTGTGAATTCTTCAAGATAATTGGGGTGAGTTTCACATTTCCCGGCTTGTATACTCCGTGGACATTTCCGAAGGCCGCAGCAACGGTAAATTGATCACTTACTTTCATCAATTCTTCAAACGCATACGACACCTCCTCGGGTTGGGTGTACAATTTAGAACTATCCACATCGGTATTGTCGACTCCATCTTCTTCACCCCCTGTAATTCCTAACTCGATCTCCAAAGTCATTTCCATCTTAGACATGCGCTCGAGGTATCTCTTACAGATCTCAATATTCTCTTCTATGGGTTCTTCACTCAAGTCCAGCATATGCGAACTGTAGAGTGACTGACCAGTTTGTTTGTAATGAACTTCACCGGCATCCAACAATCCATCTACCCAGGGCAATAATTTTTTAGCACAGTGATCGGTATGAAGGATTACTGTTGCTCCGTATGCTTTTGCCATTTCATGAATATGCTTTGCCCCGGCTACTCCACCGGCAATAGCTGCTTTCTGATCTTCATTGGATAAGCCCTTTCCGGCATTGAAATGAGCCCCCCCATTTGAGAACTGTATGATCACCGGTGCGTTCAATTCCTTTGCCGTCTCAAGCACTGTATTGATGGTATTGGATCCAACTACATTAACAGCTGGCATGGCAAATCCTTTTTCCTTGGCAAGTTGATGTATTTTTTGAACATCTTTTCCCGTGATAACGCCGGGCGAAATACTGTGGCTCATAGTGGTTTATTTAGCTAACAAAAATAACAAATTTAAACGGTTTAAAAGGGATAGTTTATACCAATATTGAATACCGAATTGGCGAAGTTGTAATCTTTGAACCAACGTTCTCCTTCCACGCGGGCAGGGTCATAGGTTTTAAAACCAACGTCAAATCTCAGGACAAAAAAACCGAAGTCGTAACGCAACCCGAAACCCGAAGCGATCGCGATCTCCTTCAGGTCTCCAAAACCATCGAAACGAAAGGCGGGGTCTTCTATATCATCTTTGATATTCCAGATATTGCCAGCGTCTATAAAGAAAGCTCCTTTAAAACTTCCTAAAATGGTATATCGGTATTCTGTGTTGAATGCCAGCTTCAAATTGGCTTCATTGAAATCCAGGATGCTACCACTACTCCCGGGACCCAGATCATAGGCTCGCCAACCCCTATTATCATTGGCTCCACCGGCAAAATAACTTCGAGTGAAGGGAATACTGCTGCTGTTGCCGTAGGGTATAGCCACACCCCCAAAACCACGAATTGCGAAAATGGAATTCTCTCCCACCTCCCAGTGTTTTATATAATCTGTTTCTACCTTGGCATATTGAGAGTAAACAACCCCAAAGACCTTGGACTCACCGTCCTTGTTCTGCGATAAGTTTGCTACCGAGGAAAGCGACGACAGTAAATTTCCTGCCGATTCGATCTTCCACCGAAACCTAGAGAACGAGTTATCGTAGATGTTTTCACGACTGTCACGGGTCCAGGTAAAACTCGTAGCAAAAATAAGATTGTCCTCAGTGAGTCGTTCCTTGCGTTGGTCCAGGCTTCTTACTTCCTCCAAAAGCTCCAAGGAAAGCGTAAGACCCCCGTTTGGGTCGAGTGCCTGTTCTATGAAGTTGTTGGCCTCATCTGGAATGCCCAATTCCATATTCTCTCCTTCAAAATCATAGTTGGTTTCAGCGGCGATCTCATTGAGACGCGAATAGGATGTTGGATATACTCGAAAGTAGTTGGAAGTATTTAAATTTCTAACATATTGCACATTGACCAATTCAAAGGCGTTGGTACGAATGGTAGTAGGCTTCCATCTATAACGAAATATTCCGTTGAAGCTTTGTCTGTCCAATCCTATATTGTTTTGTGTATTCAATCCTATGCTTAAGGAGGTAAAGGGTGACATATACTTCGGAATGATCTTATCTGTGTTCAACGGGAAGAGGATGGTTGGTATAGTAAGTCGTGCATCCACACCAACATCCGAGGTATTGAAGAAACTGCTATCGGCATCGGCGTTGTCTTTGGACGATCCCACGCTGCCTCGCGCAGAAAGCTCCAGGTTTTCGGCACCTTTGAAAATATTCCGAATTAAAAACGTAGTACTGAATCCAATTCCGAATTGCTGAATGGTGGAAGTATACGCATCGAAATTGAAATCCAGGGTGTATTTTTTCCTGGGGGTAAGCAATATGGTCGATATCAAACCAGTTCCCGTAGAATCCCGTGGGTCCTCCTGGTAGCTAATGTTGGGATATCTGAAATTTCGCAATTCCACCAGCTGCCTGTAGGTAAGTGTTCGATCGATGTCCCTGAATATCTCTCCCGGGCTAATGGAGATGGCATCGGTGATCGCCTTGGGCTTATACTTCAATTCTTCATATCCGAAAAGACGATAGCCTTTAAAATTCACCGAATCCTGTAATGGCTTGTTTCGATTTGAAAAGGTATAATCTGTGAAGATGCGAACTTCGTTGATCTTGTGGACCTGAAATGGAACGGTGGTGGTACTATCTCCTTGGGAGATCCTTCGGTCCGGGATCAAATAATCGATCAGGACTTTGTGTCCCGTGCCATTCGTATCTGCTTCAAAGCCAATGTAGTCCTGGTCAAAATAATACAATCCGGAATTTCGAAATTGAATGGTAAGTCGGTCCCGCTCATTTACAAAATTGGCCGCGTCGTATTGTTCACCCGGAATGATAAACGTATTTCGGCGACTTCTTTGATACAATGAATCGACAACAGGAGAACTTATTTTTTCTGAAATTGAATCGATGAAATAGGGCTTTCTCTTGTTCAAGCGGTACGTAAGGGAACCCCTTTTCTTTCGGGTTGAATCTTTCCGAACCGAGTAATCACCGGTGACGTTAAACCATCCCTGGGTAGCATAATATCGCTGTAATTGGGCGAGCGATTTCTTGCTCTTTTTTTCGTCGATAATCACTGGGGCACTTCCGGTGCGTTTTAACCACTCGTTGAAGTTGGATTTACTTCTTCCCAAACCATATACTTGCTTCTTAGAAAGTAATTTGTTGAGTCTTGCTTCACGGTTGGGTTTGCGGTTCAACCAATCCTGGTAAGTAGAATCCGGATGCGGTTCGGCGAGGTTATAAATGTGTAAACCCAAGGGAATGCCCAAAACGGGAATACGTGGATTTGGCTTTTGAGCGAGTAGGGAGTAGGGTTCATTCTCTTTGATCTTTTTCCCATCGACAATAATCGTATTATTGGTAAGTAGCAGCTGGTCCTCATTCAGGCGTTTCACAGCATTACAGGAAACGAGCAATACCGTTAATCCTAAAATTAATGATATTTTTGTGAGGCTTCGAGTCAAGGAGTTTGTGTTTCTCTAATTCAAAAATAGGATAAATTTGATAAGCAAAAGCCAAATTAAATTAATAACGGGCTTGCAGCATAAAAAGTACCGAGACAAAAGCGGATTCTTCCTTGCTGAAGGGCCAAAAATCATCATGGATCTGCTGGATTCGGGACTCGAATTGGAAGCATTGTATGCGAGTGAAAGCCACCCAGATCTGGCTGAATTGGAGCAAATAGTATCTGTTGCCGATTTAAAAAAGGTCTCCGCCCTCAAAAATCCCAATACCCACCTTGCGGTTTTCAACATCCCGAAGCAAAAGACGATTCAACCAAAAGTCCTTACGGTAGCACTGGATGCGGTTCGAGACCCAGGAAATCTGGGTACGATCATCCGGTTGTGCGATTGGTTTGGAGTTCAACAGATGTATTGTTCCCCGGACACGGTGGATTGCTACAACCCAAAAGTGGTCCAGGCGACCATGGGTTCCATTGCAAGGGTAACCTTGTATTACGGGGCGCTGCCGGAACTCTTTGAGCGTACAAGGCTACCCGTTTACGGCGCGGTCATGGATGGCACAAATGTATATACCAAAGCATTACCTCCTGCGGCTATACTGCTATTGGGCAACGAGGCCAATGGTATATCATCTCCATTGATGCCCTTCGTTCAGCACAAGATAACGATTCCCGCTTTCGGGAGTTCAAATGCCCCGGAAAGCCTAAACGTAGCTACTGCAACGGCCGTATTGCTAAGTGAATTCCGAAGAACTACTGGAAAGTAAAATTGATGAAGATCCCACGGGATTCCAACGAACTGATGTTCGAGGTCCATGGACTGGCAGGGTCATCATCGGGCACCAATTCATCGCTGGTCGCAAAAACACCGCGAATGGATGGGGTGAACTTAAAGTAAAAGAGGTAAAAATCGATTCCAAATCCAAGTTCGAAATAACCGGTGCGCCTTGTCATCCTGAATTGCCCTTCATTATTGTCTTCCGGGTTGGTCTCGTTGCTGCTCAAGTTGAACGACTGTGAAACTCCCACGACGATGAACGGTTTGAAGTTATTGAGGCGTTTGGTCGAAAACTTCATGAGGAGAGGAACATGAATATAGGTCGATTTTACTTGTCGGAAACGATCCCTTTCCTCTTCAAAATTTGGAAAATCTAGCGTGCGCTGCGTGAAGTAAAGTCCCGGTTCCAGGCGAAGGTTCATATATCGATTAACGCGCATATCCCCGATAAGCCCAACATTGAATCCACCTTGGGTTTGAACCAGGATATCCGTGTTCATGTCGGTGAACTGCTGCTCGTATTCAAGCTTAAAGTCGTAGAAATTGAAACCAAGGAAGTACCCCCAGGATAGAAAGCGGTTGTCGAAGGTCTCCAGGTTGGCCAGGCGTTCTTTATTGAATAATTGAGCCTCAATACTTTGCGCAAGTAGGAGGAACCCTAGAATAAGAATAGCTTTCTTCATAATCATTTGGAAGCAATATAAATGGTTGCTACACCAAAGGTTTGCGGTCTATTTTCAATGTCTATAAACCCAATTTTACTCAAAATATTGTTGAGGGTTTTTCCATGTGGGAAAACTGAAGCGCTTTCACTTAAATAGCGATAAGCCACTTTATCCCGTGAAAATAATCTGCCAATAATAGGAAGAATTCCTTTAGTATACATAAAATATCCCTGGCGGAATGGAAATTTTTGTGGCACCGAAGTTTCCAAAATAACGAATAACCCCCCTGTTTTCAACACTCTTCGAATTTCTGAGAGTCCTTTTTCCAGGTTTTCGAAGTTTCTTATTCCGAAGGAAACGGTAATGACATCGAACGACTCATCCTCGAAAGGCAGGGATTCACTATCACCTTTTATAAACTTCACCTTGTTTTCCAACCGGGTGCCGTTTACCTTTTTTTGTGCCATCGAAAGCATCCCCTCACTAAGATCGAGGCCAACGATGCGCGTTGCATTGATATTTTCAGCAAATTTAATGGCGAGATCCCCGGTTCCGGTTGCGATGTCCAAGATTGAATCCGGATTTTTCGACTTGACCAATTTTAACACACGTCGCCTCCATTTCAAATCGGACCCCAGGGAGATCACCCGGTTCAAGCCGTCGTAATTTCCCGAAATAGTATCGAACATTTCTTCAACCTGTTGTTTCTTACCGGCCTCGGAATGTTTGTAAGGAGTGATCTTCTTTTTCATAGCATGGACGAACCAACGGGTCCTAAAACAGGCTGCAAAGCTACGGACTTTTTCAAAGAAAATTGCATGGATCGATGCTCGAATCAGGATGGTAAGTTTAATTCAGCGCACTGTGTTGGTGAAATTTGTTTTTGTTTTTTGGTACTTCGAAATTTGTACCTTTGCCGTACTTATCGCTTACTAAATTTTATGAAAATTATCATAGCCGGTGCCGGCGAGGTGGGCTTTCATTTAGCAAAACTCCTTTCTTTCGAGTCCCAAGATATTTCACTGATTGACATCAACCGTGAATCTCTGGCTTATGCCGATACTCATTTGGACATCCGGGTGGTTCGGGGTGATGCCACATCGATTCAGGTATTAAAAGATGCTGCCGTGGATGGAACCGACCTGGTAATTGCCGTTACTTCTTCAGAAACTACGAATATCACCGTATGTGTTCTCGCGAAGCAACTGGGGGCCAAGAGAACCATCGCACGAATAAGCAATTCCGAATTCATAGAAAATAAAGACGCCGTTGGTTTCACAAAATTTGGTATCGATGAATTGATCTCACCCGAATCCCTGGCAACCGCCGAAATCGAACTTCTGCTCAACCAAAGTGGGTTTAACGACACCTATGAATTTGAAGATGGGGCACTTACTATGATAGGACTCCAACTGTCACGAACCGCCGCTTTTGTGGGAAAATCTGTGCGGGAGGTTGGTGAATTATACCCGGATCTAGAATATGTTCCAATCGCCATACAACGTTTTGGGACGCAGTATACGCTTATTCCCAGGGGAGATACTATGTTCAAGGAGGGTGACCAGGTTTATTTTACGACCACAGCTCCTGGTGTGGATGAAATATATAAACTCACGGGGAAGGTCAAAGAGGAGATCAAGAATGTGATGATCCTGGGCGGAAGTAATATTGGCTTCAAAACGGCCACCGAACTTTGTGCGAGTAAATTCAATGTAAAACTCATTGAGAACAATAAAGAGAAAGCTTTCGAGATCGCCGACGATATCCCGGGTTGTCTCGTAATCAATGGCGACGGGAGGAATGTGGAACTACTACAGGAGGAATCTATTCAAAACATGGATGCCTTTATCTCGGTCACTGGCAATAGTGAAACCAACATCATGTCATGCCTGGTGGCAAAATCCAAAGGGGTTAAAAAAACCATCGCGCTGGTAGAGAATATGGATTATTTTCAACTATCGCATTCCATCGGGATCGATACCCTCATCAATAAGAAGTTACTTGCGGCCAATCATATATTTCGTCATGTAAGGAAAGGGGAAGTTGTGGCCATGACCAAACTTAATAATATGAACGCAGAGCTTCTAGAGTTTGTGGTTTCACCTACTTCTGAAGTCTGCGATTTGATGGTTCGCGAGATCGAATTTCCCAGATCTGCGATCATTGGTGGTGTGATCCGCGATGGTATTGGGATGATAGCCCTGGGCGATTTCCGGATCAATGGTGGAGATCGTATTGTAGTATGCTGTCTGCCACAATCCATCAAGAAAGTCGAGAAACTCTTTATATAATGGAATCGGTTTCCAGGTTCAATTTTAAGATCATTTTTCACCTGCTGGGACTGTTGCTCCTGGTAAATGGTGGGTTCATGCTATTGGCCTCCATAGTGAGTTTTGCCTATAGTGATGGTGTAGGCGAAAAAATGGTTGTTTCCGGGCTTCTCACTCTGGTAGCGGGAAGTCTTTTCATGCTGGCGACACGGAATCACCAAAAAGAACTGGACAAACGTGAAGGTTATATCATAGTCACCTTCGGCTGGATCTTTATGTCGCTCACTGGAACCATTCCGTACGTGGTGACCGGAGCCATACCCAGCTTCACCGATGCCTTCTTCGAGACTATGAGCGGATACACAACTACAGGGGCGACCATCTTAAGCGATATTGAAAGCCTTCCTAAAGGGATCTTGTTTTGGCGTAGCATTACCCACTGGATTGGAGGAATGGGTATTATTGTCCTGGCGATCGCGATTTTACCGTTGTTGGGAATTGGTGGAATGCAGTTGTTTGCTGCGGAAGCTCCCGGCCCCAATGCCAATAAGTTGCATCCCCGAATAACCGATACTGCCAAACGACTTTGGCTCATCTATGTGGGATATACGGTTGTGGAGACTATCTTGCTGAAGGTTGCTGGCATGAGTTTCTTCGATGCTATCAACCATTCGTTAAGTACCTTGAGCACAGGTGGATTTTCAACAAAAAATGATAGCATTGCACATTGGAACGACCAGCCACTTATTCAATATATTATTATGGTCTTTATGTTCCTGGCAGGAACAAACTTCGTGTTGAGCTACTTTGCATTTAAAACGAAATTCAGTAAGATTCTGAAAGATGAAGAGTTCAGGGCCTATTCCTATTTTATCATTGGCCTAACCATTACGGCAGTTCTTTTTATCTACTTCGAAGCAGATGTTGCAACGTCTACCGTGCATCATCCTGCCGTCTGGGGTGAGTTCGAAAGTGCCTTTCGTCACGGAATGTTTCAGGTAATGGCTATCGTCACTACAACCGGATTCGTCACCGCCGATTTTACTGCCTGGACTCCCTTTCTTACAATATTTTTCTTTGGCTTGATGTTTTTGGGCGGTTCTGCAGGCTCAACCTCCGGGGGGATCAAGGTAATGCGTCACCTTATCATGATCAAGAATGGTTTGATCGAGTTCAAAAGAACCATGCATCCTCGCGCTATATTACCGGTGCGTTACAACCGCAGGGCAGTCGAGCAAC
>JABDNM010000257.1 GCA_013043825.1 Flavobacteriaceae bacterium | reverse complement strand
GGCAGGGATATCGATTTTATGCTGCTGGAAGTCAAGAATGCAGTAGATAGAGTGCCTACCTTTCCTTCTGGTATGGAACCCTTGGTGGTATCTAAACTGGAGGCTGTGCGGCAGACGATCAGTTTTGCTGTCAGTGGTACGGATGTGCCCTTGGTCACCTTAAAACAAATAGGCAGGCAGATCGAAAACGATTTAAGGGCTATTGACGGGATATCGCAGATCAATATTTCGGGATATCCGGAGGAGGAGATCGAGATCGCCCTGGATGAGAATAGCTTGCTCGCATTTGATATTTCCTTCAATGAAGTGGCACAGGCTGTGGGGAATGCCAATATCCTGGTTACCGGGGGTAATATTAAGACCAATGCAGAGGAATACCTTATTCGTGCCAATAACCGATCGTATTATGGGGAAGAGCTCAGCAATTTGATCATAAGGGCCGATGCTTCCGGGCGTACTATTCGCCTAAAAGATGTATCTATTGTAAGGGATCGCTTTTCGGAAACACCAAATACCTCATTTTTCAATGGTAATCTATCGGTTAATACAACCATTACCAGCACCAATACAGAAGACCTCATCTCTTCTGCAGAAAAGGTAAAGGCATACATCGAAGATTTTAATCAACGCTATAACAATGTTCAGTTGAATGTCGTGAGTGATCAATCCAATACGCTGACCCAGCGAACCCAACTCCTAACTGAAAATGCGATCATGGGAATGGTCCTTGTTCTGATCTTCCTTTCGCTTTTCCTAAATACAAGACTGGCATTCTGGGTGGCCTTTGGCCTCCCTATTGCATTTTTGGGAATGTTCGTCTTCGCCCCCTTATTTAATGTAACGATCAATGTACTATCCCTCTTTGGGATGATCATTGTGATCGGTATCCTGGTAGATGACGGGATCGTGATCGCTGAAAATATCTATCAACATTATGAACGAGGTAAAAGTCCGACACAGGCTGCTATAGACGGGACTATGGAAGTGATTCCGCCTATCGTCTCGGCCATTATAACCACCGTATTGGCTTTCTCTATATTCCTTTTTCTCGACGGCCGGATAGGTGACTTCTTTGGCGAAGTATCTGTGATCGTGATCCTGACGCTTGTCGTATCCCTGGTGGAAGCCCTCATTATCTTACCTGCTCACCTGGCGCGGTCTAAAGCACTGCAACCAAAAAAGGATAAAAAAGTTAAAGGAATTGCGGCTGTTTTTGGGAAGTTGCGAAAAATAAACAAATGGGGCGACGGTTTTATGGCCTGGATGCGTGACAATCTTTACAGCCCAACGATCCGTTTTGCGCTGGAAAATAAAATACTAGCCTTTGCCTTTTTTCTAGGTGCCCTTATCCTCACATTTGGTTCTATAGGAGGAGGGATCATTAGAACTTCTTTCTTTCCCAGGATCGCAAGCGACCGGGTAGCGATCGAGTTACAGATGCCAAATGGCACGAACGAAGTTCTCACAGATTCGATCATTACTTTGATCGAATCCAAGGCCAAATTGGTCAACGAGGAACTTACAGAAGAATACCTGAAAGGGACAGATAAGGTCTTGTTTGAAAATATGATCAAAACCGTTGGCCCGGGTTCTTCTGCGGCTACTTTGGTGATCAACCTTTTGCCGGGCGAAGAACGACCCGATGCAATCCGCTCCGATATGGTTACAAACCGGCTCCGAGAGAAGGTAGGCCCCGTATTTGGCGTGGAGAGCCTTATTTATGGCTCGGGGGGCAATTTTGGCGGGGACCCGGTTTCTGTCTCCTTGCTCGGTAACAATATAACAGAATTAAAAGCCGCCAAACAGGAACTTAAGACGGCCCTCGAAGATAACAGTCTGCTTAAAGACATTTCCGATAACGATCCGGCGGGTATTAAAGAAATACGGTTAGAACTAAAAGAGAATGCCTATTTACTTGGCCTGGATCTTCGTACGGTAATGAACCAGGTACGGGCCGGTTTCTTTGGGACACAGGCACAACGCTTCCAACGCGGACAGGATGAGATACGGGTGTGGGTGCGTTATGATCGAATGAATCGTTCTTCGATCTCCGATCTTGATGATATGCGTATTCTTACCCCCAACGGGCAACGTATACCCTTAAGCGAGATCGCTACCTATACGATAGCGCGGGGCGATGTGGCCATCAACCACCTGGACGGTCGGCGTGAGATCCAGTTATCTGCAGACCTAAAAGACGCGGAAACTACCTCGGCCACAGATATTATGGGATGGATCCAGAATGACGTTATGCCGGATATCCAATCCAAATACCCCACTGTTTCTGCCTCCTATGAAGGGCAAAACAGGGAGGCAGGTAAGTTACTGGGATCCTTGAACAAAGTTGGTTTCACGGTTCTTTTCCTGATCTATGTAACGATCGCATTTACCTTCCGAAGTTTCAGTCAGCCTTTGCTACTAATATTGCTGGTACCCTTCAGCCTTACCGCCGTAGCGTGGGGGCACTGGTTGCACGGTTTTCCCATTAACATCCTGTCTTTACTGGGTATCATCGCACTTATTGGAATAATGGTAAATGA
>JABDNM010000252.1 GCA_013043825.1 Flavobacteriaceae bacterium | reverse complement strand
CTTGGAGATCTTACCGTTCTTAACTAAAACATCGGTATTAGTTAAAATACCAGCCTCTTCGCCAGTCCAAACAGTAGCATTCCTGAATAAGACGTTTTGAGGTTGAGGTTTTACATTGAATCCATACCCTACGTTCGGGTAGGTTATTGGGACCACTTCGGGAACACCATTTTCTTCTTTGTCCTCCTCTTCCTTTTCTTCGACATCACCGGTACGGTTAGCGCTGAAACTACTTTCGGAACCAGACGCCAAAATCAATCTTCCACTAAAAACATTTCCTTGTTTAGGGATTTTCGCCGTGGCGGCATACGTTTCCGATTTGTCTTCAGAATTAAATGAGAAAGTAATCCAATCTCCCTCATAACTCATCTTTGACGGATACTTCGTCTCGCCGAGGGTGATCTCACTTTTTGGTTTAGAAACTTCCCCGGTAATCTTCATTTGGAAGATCTTCCCCCCAGCCGAGAGATTGTAGTTTCCACGAAGATCTCGTTGATCCTTATCGTTGATCACATGTGGTTTACCTTGTACCCAGTTTTCATACAAAGTGGTCTCCTTTTCGAAGATATCACCGGAGGCGATCAAAAAATTCGCTTGTTTGCCTTTTTCCAGCGTTCCTAACATCGCACTTTTCCCAAGCAATCCGGCGGGCACAGTGGTTAAGGCCTCCAGGGCTTTTGTCTTGTTGAAACCATATTTTATCGCCTTCCGAAGATTCGTATGAAATTCGGATACTTTATCCAATTCATGCGTAGTTAGCGAAAACCGAACCCCGTTTTCGGACAATACTTTGAGATTAGTAGGTGCCTGGTTCCAATCACGCATATCTTCCAGGGATATGTACTTCGCCTGGTATGGGTCGGTTACATCGAAGGCAGCCGGGAAATCCAGTGGGATGATGTAAGACGCATTGGTTCCCTTAATTTGCTCGATAGTCTCGTATTCGTCACCTCCACCTACAATCACGTAGTTTAAATTGAATTGATCGGAGATCTTGTCGGCTCGTAGGTCATTACTCTTATCTCCTGCCTCGAAAAAGGAGACCAGGTTTTTGTTTTCGATCATCGCCTCCAGCGAACGATCTTTGGTGTTTGCATTACCTTTGGCATACCAATCCAGGTCATGGTGCAATTGCCTTAGCAATGCCATGGCTCCCATGAGTGAAGAAGGGTAGGACTGCCTTTTGGCCACACTTTTAGTGAATGAGAAGAATTGTCCCGATTCATCATCCAGAACACGGTCCTGGTCGCCTCCGGCATCGTTTAGGGCGACGAGGACACCCGTTCCCCTGGCGATGCCATCCATAAGATGGGTATTGACAACTCCAAAACCGGCCTCGCGCAATTCCTTCGCCTTTTTTTCATCGTATTTGAACGAACTAATTCCATCGATCTCCGGCATGATGTGATCGTTCCAATAAAACCCTTCTCGGGAAGCATCATATTGAGGAGGTCGTCCCTGGCCGCTTGCTCTTTTTGGTTTTTCAATCCCGAAACCTGAATAGGCTTCTATAAATGATGGATATACGTACTTTCCTGCCAAGTCAACCACAATGGTGTTGGCAGGCAAATTTACATTTCTCCCCGAGGCGACCACCTTTCCGTTCTGAATAAGCAGGGTACCATTATTAACGATATTGGAAGGAGTGATGTAAAGGTTGGCATTCGTAAAAGCCGTGTAGTTATTATTTTCTTCTTTAAGTCCGTCATTTTTCGGAAAGTATTCCTGTGCTTCTGAAATCATTGCAAAACCAAGAATACTGCAGAGTAATAAAATTTTATTCATAAAAAATAGATTGGATGTCTGGTTCACGAATATACTAAGCTTCCTTCGTTTTTCGGAAAGTTGATGAAGCTTTAACATCTTATAAATAAGTTGAGACAGGCATGTTGAATTGAAAATCGTGGGCACTTAAAAGCTCACATTTCTCGGGTTTCAAAATAATTTACCACGAGTGCGACCATATAGCTGTAGCTCATAATCCCTTTGGATTGATTATTGGCCTTTAGAAACTGATCCCAGAACGCTTTGGAAACATTCTCAAAGGGATTGGCGTATCGATCCCAAAATTCTCGCATTTCTTTATAGCTTTCCAAGATCCCGTAGTTGATGGTTGGCAACATTTCCTTGTATTTTTCAAAATCCCGGCGGGCGATCTCGTTCACACAATACCGCAGTGCAAAAATATAACCGGTGTATTGAATGTATGGATCTTCGTTGTGTAAAGCCGCCAGGGTTGCGATGAAGTTGGCCTCGTTCTCTGCGGCGTAACCAATTTGATGCGCCTGTTCATGGCAACTCACTACGGGAAACTTATAGGTTTTAATGAGTTGATTTACCTGGGCTTCTCCGGTTAACGGATTAAAATAACCGCTATAACCCATGTAGGTGAGCCCCAGACTCCACGTACTTTTCTTAATGCTTTTAGGGCTTACGTGCAGGTTGGGATATTCCTTGGAGAGATGGACATAGCCATTGCTGGATTTTTTAAAGATCTCCTTTTGTGTATAGGGCAGATCTATTTTTGTACTATCGGAATATCCAAGTTGTCGATGAAGTTCGTTGGATTTTTCTATCAATCTTTGGGTAGTATTTATTAGTTCTTCGGTGGTGTAATCTCGTTCCAGCTCTAAGGTCTGATGAAGTGGCACGCGATAATAATTAAGGCCCCAGAGGAGGTTGAACAACAAATAAATGACCGAAAGGCTGGAAAGTACACCTACCATGAATTGTACAGGGGATGAGATCAACCGTTTGGATTTTTTATAGATCCAGCGCACCAATACAACTATGAGCAATGCATAGAAAATATCTCCGATCGAGAATGGGATCCATCCAAAAACAAAACGCGATAATTTCGCGATATACGGATATAAACCCTGGCTGTAATATTCTTCAACGAACTCCGGAAACTGACGTAAAATAAGAAGTGCTATGTATTGAACAGGTAATAATAGGGCTAAAATTACTTGGGTTCTATTCCGCATGACTCAAACTTACAAAGAATTCTCGTATCGAATATTTTCTTCAAGGAATGGAAATTGTTAATTTTGTTTTCTTCGGAAGAATGCCTGGATCATTCTATTTTTTAATCACCGATGTTAACCAATTCATTATGATGAACGAAGCCGTACGCAACCTTGAACCCAATGTCCTTTGGAATTATTTTGCCGATCTGAATGCGGTACCCCGCGCCTCAAAGAAAGAAGCGAAAGTTATTCAATTCATGAAAGAATTTGGTAAGAGCCTGGGTCTAGAAACATTGGAAGACGAAGTAGGCAACGTGATCATCAGAAAACCGGCTAGTCCAGGAATGGAAGATAGAAAACCCATTGTGATGCAATCGCACTTGGACATGGTGCATCAAAAAAATAACGATACGGACTTCAATTTCGATACTCAAGGAATTGAAATGACGGTAGACGGAGATTGGGTGCGAGCAAAAGGTACCACCTTGGGCGCCGATAACGGTTTGGGAGTGGCTACTATCATGGCAGTACTCGCAAGTGATAGCATCGAGCATCCGGCTCTGGAAGGCTTGTTCACCATCGATGAAGAAACCGGAATGACCGGAGCTATGGGTCTGAAAGGTGGACTTCTGAAAGGAGAGATCTTGTTGAATCTGGATACCGAAGAGGACGATGAAATTGGTGTAGGTTGTGCAGGAGGAGTGGACGTGACTGCGATGGGTAGTTATACATTAGAGAATGTTTCCCAAGATGCTCAGGCCTACGAAATAAACCTCAGCGGTTTGCAAGGTGGACATAGTGGAATGGATATTATCAAAGGATTGGGAAATGCGAATAAGTTGATGAATCGAATCTTATGGGCTTGTCACGATGAGATTGCCATATCCGGATTAGTTGGAGGTTCACTGCGCAATGCAATTCCCAGGGAAAGTGTTGCCACGATAGTTGTGCCAACGGAAAAGATCTCCAGTTTTGTGACAAAAATGGAAGTCGCTCAGTTTGAAATCATAGAGGAATTTAAATTATTGGAACCGGAATTATCCATCACTACAGAGAAAATCTCATCGCCAGCTTCCGTGATGTCGAAGCGGGATCAGAAAATTTTACTGAATACGCTTCAGGCCACGCATAATGGTGTTTATCGTATGAGTCCTGCGATTGCAGACCTGGTGGAAACTTCCAACAATATTGCAAAAGTTACGGTAGATGATGGGAAGATCAAGATCGAGTGCCTCACACGCTCTTCGGTAGAGTCGTCAAAAGCAGATCTAGCCAACAGTTTGAAAGCAGTTTTTGATCTGGCAGGATACAAAACCGAATTCTCGGGTGCTTATCCGGGATGGGCGCCCAACATGGACAGCCCAATATTACAAGTAATGGAACAATTGTATGAAAACTTGTTTGCAGAAAAACCCAATGTAGCTGCCTGTCATGCCGGTTTGGAGTGCGGGATTCTGGGACAGAATTATCCCGGAATGGATATGATATCGTTTGGACCCACCATTAAAGGTGCTCATTCACCAGATGAACGTGCTAGTATTTCTTCTACTCAAAAATACTGGAAATTCGTCCTGGAGATCCTGAAACAAATTCCGAAGAAATAAAAAACTCCTTGCGATCGCAAGGAGTTTCTAAAGGGTATTTAAATTCGTCTATTCTGGGTTGAATATATCTACTAATTCCAACTCGAATATCAATTCTGAGTTTGGAGGTATTAAATTTGGAATTCCTTGTTCACCATAGGCCAAATGTGGTGGGATGAACAAAACCACCTGATCTCCTACGCTCATCATATTAAGACCTTCTCGAAAACCTGGGATCAGTCGGGCTTCTTTGCCGTAGTCGCTCACTGTAGGACTGTACATGCCACGAGCCAATCTTTCCTGGTTTACCATGTCGTATTTTTCGGCGACTTCCAGGATACAGCTATCAAACAGTTGTCCGTTGGCAAGATAACCCGCATAATTCATCCGGATCTTGCTACCGTCTTCGGGCTTCATTCCTTTGCCTTTTTGCTTCCAGTATACCTTAAGTCCCGAATCCATTTCTTCTGCTTCTGCTTTTAGATCATTCAGGCGTGCGGCGGTTTCTTCCGCAACTTTGGCTAATTCTGCTTCACGTTGCTTTATCTTTTCTTCAAGACGTTCCATTTCAGTCGTGAAATCTGGAGCCTTAACTCCCTTATTGATTATATTTACTTCCTGTATCACTATGGGATCCACAGGTTTATTGTTTCCTGGGTCAACATCTACTAAACTAATATTATCCACCACTTCCTGACCAATAACAACTTCTCCGAAGATCGAGTGTTTATTATTTAACCAAGGCGTTTCTGCCAGGGTAATAAAAAACTGGCTGCCATTGGCATTGGCGCCTGGGTTTGCCATGGAAAGTAACCCTTTCCGATCGTGCTTGAGAGAATCTACAAACTCGTCCGGAAACCTGTAACCTGGGCTGCCCGTACCATCTGCCTTGGGATCACCTCCCTGGATCATAAAATCTTTCATTACGCGGTGGAATGTAAGGCCATTAAAAAAGGGTTTCTCAGCAAAAGAACTATCCACCATAGGATGTTTACCTTCAGCAAGCTCGATAAAATTCGCTACGGTTAATGGTGTAGCCTCGTGATATAGTTTGGCGACGATTGTTCCTTTATTGGTCACTATTTCGGCATACAACCCTTCCTCAAGATTTGGGTATTTTGACTTACAAGAGGTCATAGATGCCATAGAAACGGCCAGAACTAATAATAGGATTTTTCTCATAGTTTGCATTTTAATTATCTTCAGATTTTATAGATTTTAGAGTAACTGTACTTTGAATGGGTATATTTGTTCCCAATTTATCTTCGATGCCGTAATAACCGTAGGCTTTAAAAGAAGGGAATAAAAAAGTCACGGTCTCACCCTCTTTCATTAGTTTTAGTCCATCTCGAATACCGGAAATAAGTTCTTGGTTCGTTTGGTCGATCTTGTAGTTCTGCAAGCCATTTTCTTCGGAAGAAACCACGATCTCACCATTCAATCTCCGTACGTCGTAGGTAAAGGTTACTGCATCTCCCATTTTTGGTGAACTTGTGGCCGTAGAGTCTCTTGAATTATAATAGTACCAGAATCCACTCTCGGAGGCGAGATAATCGTTGTTGGTGTCCAATTCAATAATACCTTCGATTACCGCTTGTTCTTTCTCGAAAAGTTTCTTATTTCGCTTGGCCGATTCCTTGATGAAGGTACCAGAGCTACTTTTCACAGGTCTGCGGGCATCCGGACTTTTACAGGAAAGTGTAAGAAGAGCGCAAAATAGCACGATTATTAGGTTACGAAGCATGAATTAGGGCATTTTTATAGTGGGGCAATATACTAATAAATTCGTTTATGGTTGCTCTCAGGCCTTTGTTACTTCTTCCCCCGGCAGCATTGGTGTGGCCGCCACCGTTGAAGTGACTTCGGGCAAATTCATTCACCGAAAAACTACCCTTACTTCGAAAGGAGATCTTCGTAATGCCTTCCTGTTTATTTTCAATAAAGATCACTGCAAAAATGACTCCTTGAACAGATAAAGCATAATTCACAAATCCTTCAGTATCACCCTTCCTGAAATTATTGCTGTCCAATTCCTTTTGGGAAAGTGAAATATAAGCAGTCCGAAAATCGGGGAGTATCTCCAGATTTTTAAGAGCTACACCCAGGAGTTTAATTTTATCTGGACTGTTGGTATCGTAAATTTGCTCGTGAATCTCGCTACCATTCGCACCGGCTTCGATGAGTTTGGCGATCACCCTGTGCGTAGTGGCTGTTGTAGCCGGGAACCTAAACGAGCCCGTATCGGTCATGATCCCCGTATATAAATTAGTACTCATGTCGGTACTTATTTCCTTTACTCCATCCAAGGCCTCGATAAGATGGTAGACCATTTCGGAGGTTGAGCTCATGCTCACGTCGCTGTAGGTTGCTGCCGCGAAATCGTCTGGCTGCTGATGGTGATCGATCATTACAAATGGCGCTTCCGATCTCCTCAATTCCTCCTCCAGATCTCCGGTTCGTTCCAATGCGTTGAAGTCCAGCACAAAAATGAGATTCGCCTGTTCGATACTATTCCTTACCTCACCGGGATTTCGGTCGTAGCATTGGATATTCGAACAATCGGGCAGCCATTTTAAGAATTCCGGAAAATCATTTGGCATTACTACCTGAGTTTGATGACCCCTATTCCGAAGGAACAAGGACAGCCCTAAACTGGAACCAATTGCATCCCCATCGGGGTTTTTATGTCCAACGATCACGATTGGTCCGGATCGATCCAGAAGCTTGATGATTGTATCCAAGGTGTCTTTATTCATAAGCGATGCGAAGATACAACTTAATAGGAATTGATTGAATTAATTGGGTTAAAAGCCCATTTGATCACAACCTGAAGAACTCCAGATCTCTATTATCTCATGAAACTTTTCATGGAAGGGTTTATCTCAAGTAACATTTCTTTACTTTTATTCCATGCGTATCAGATCTTACATTTTATATGTGCTGCTGTCATTATTGATTCTTGGATGTAAGCAGGGACCCAATTATCAGGATGCCACTGCCAGCAAAGGGAATCACAACTTCGATTATTCGATTCTATTTGTAAGCTGCAACGACCAGGACCGGCCTCAACCGCTTTGGGGGCCTATCCTTGAGCAGCAGGCAGACCTATTTATATGGGGTGGTGATAACATTTACGCCGATACCGAGGACATGGTAAAAATGAAGCTGGATTATGATAAGGTATGGGCTCGCCCGGAGTATGTTAAATTAGCAAATCACACCGCGGTGACCGGTACCTGGGACGACCATGACTTCGGAATTGACGATGGAGGTAAAGAGTACCCTAAAATTGAAGAATCCAAGAAATTGTTTCTCGATTTTCTGAGAGTTTCAAAGGATGATCCTCGTTGGTCCAGGGAGGGAATATATACTTCAGAAATATACGAGACCCCCAAAGGCAGCATCAAATTAATCCTGCTAGACACGCGAACTTTCCGAGATAGCCTCAAAAAAAGCCAGGATCCAGACCGCAGGTACGATCCCTGGAGGTCGGGTGATGAGGGTACCATACTGGGGGAAGAACAATGGATTTGGCTACAAGAAGAACTTAAAGGCGATGCGCAAGACTTCACCTTGATCGTGAGTAGTATTCAATTCCTCAACGATCGCCATGGCTGGGAAAGCTGGGGATTGTTCCCTTCCGAAGTAAAACGCTTTGAACAACTACTTTCTGCGGCAACGACTACGCCTATCATCATACTAAGCGGTGACAGGCATTTGGCAGAGATTTCAAAGGCTAAAATGGAAGGATTGGATTACCCACTGATCGATTTCACGGCCAGTGGGATGACGCATACCTGGATCGACGGAGCCACAGAGGCCAATGAACATCGTATTAGTAATGTGGTGAAGAGGTTGAATTTTGGATTGCTTCAATTTGATTTCGAAAACAAGCAAGTCCTCTTCCAAATTCGGGGTGAAAATAACTTTCTATACGAGCAGCATCTTCAGCAGTATTAAAGAACCGTTAAGCGTTGGTTATTGAGATCGAAAAGCCTACTTTTGCACGAAATTTAATAACCACTATGAGAACAGACAGAACATTTACGATGTTAAAACCGGATAGCGTTGAAAAAGGCAATATTGGGCCAATCCTAGAAAAGATTACTTCCGCCGGTTTCAGAATCGCCGCGATGAAATTAACCCAAATGACCCAAGCCGATGCCAAAGCCTTCTACGCCATTCATAAAGACCGTCCGTTCTTCGGAGAATTGGTTGAATATATGACCAGGGGCCCAATTGTAGCAGCCATTCTAGAGAAAGATAATGCAGTAGAGGACTTCCGAACCTTGATTGGGGCCACCAATCCTGCAGAAGCCGCCGAAGGGACCATCCGAAAGCTATACGCAGACTCTATTGGAGAAAATGCAGTACACGGCAGCGATAGTGATGAAAACGCCGAGATAGAAGGGCAGTTTCACTTTGCAGGGAGAGAGATATTCTAGGTAACTTTATAAACCTGTTTGACGATGAGAAATAAACCGTCAGACGAAAACAAAATTAGCAACCGCTCGTTCATCAATGAAAATGACAGAGCGGTTTTTTATCGTAAGACTAATTTCTTGATAAGTGTTTCCCCAAGATGTTCGTTTAGCAAGTTGATGATCTTTTCCTTGCCATAAGACAATTCTTCTCTAAGGACCGAGGAACTTAGCTTCACATAAAGCGTTTCCCGCTGAAAAAGTACTTCTGTCGTATATTTAGAAATTGCCGAACCCATCACCTCATGCCATGCCTCCCTGGTAGATACCTCGCGCATTCCTTTCCGTAGTTTAGAACTCGAAGAAAATATCTCCTTCAGGACTTCACCTAAAGATTCATGTTCTGCTTTCCGCTTCGCCATGGGTTATTGGGTCGATGATTTAATAAGATAATGAAATAATGATATGATGAATTAGTTGGTTATTAATACGATGATAGGTTGATCTAGCACCTGATGGAAAATTGAACTGGGAATCATGAGCATGGCTAGTTTGTCAAATTTAGTTTGCGAAATCGCCTGTAAACGTACTCCTTTTTATCGCTATTCTGCACCACCAGCAAACTATCGGTCGCTTTTACAACGGTTTCTATCCAATCTGCATAGGGAGTCTTGTAATACATGAATAAACTGTCATTACGCTCCAGGAATTCGAAGGACTCAACGGTGGGAAATTCCCTGAACGTACCATCGGCCTGGGGCATCAATTTCTTTCTGCTGCCTTTATTGGCTGATACTTCGATGTAATCTACTGAAGTGTTTATATCAAAATCTTTAATGGAACCATCGGGCATTTCCACACTCTTTATCTCCCAGTAACCGGCAATATTCTCTTTCATCAACTCAGGTTCAGAGTTTGCACAGCTTGCTAGAATTAGCATTACGAGGATAACTAAATGCTTCATAAATATATCAAACGTAAAAAAAATCAATATTCACAATTAAAGTTGCCATTGTTGTTCGCTTAAACCTACGACCTCCTTACAACGGAAACATCTTATAACTTTGATGTACCTCTTGTACGATCTCTTCGGTGCGGTTGGCGTGGGTGTCGCTTATGAACAGCTGACCAAAATCTTCCTGGTCCACTAAGGTAATGATTTGAGCCACACGCTCCTCATCCAGTTTGTCGAAGATGTCATCCAGGAGAAGGATGGGGTTCACTTTGGTTTGTGCTTTGATAAGATCGAATTGTGCGAGTTTGAGCGCGATCAAATAAGACTTCTGCTGTCCCTGCGATCCAAACTTTTTAATTGGATGTGCGTCGATTTCGAATAGCAGATCATCTTTATGGGTGCCGAAATTGGTGTACTGGGTCACTTTATCTTTCTGAAGGTTCTGTTCCAGTAGTGTGCCCAGATCTTCATCGTGTAGTTGTGATCGGTATAGCAATCCCACTTCTTCCTCTTCATTGCTTATAGCCTGGTATCTTTTTTGAAAAATGGGTACAAAAGCCTGGGTGAATTTCAATCGTTCGTTGAAAATATAGGTTCCAAATTCATGAAGTTGTGCATTGTAGATATCCAGGGTGTCCCCGTTGAAGGTTCTATTTAATGCGAAGTATTTAAGAAGGGAATTGCGCTGTGCCAACACTTTGCTGTACTTGATAAGCGAACGCAGGTATTCCGGATTGCTTTGGGAGATCACACCGTCCATGAATTTTCTGCGGGTCTCACTTCCTTCTGTGATAAGGTCGCGATCTGACGGTGAAATAATTACCAGAGGTAAAAAACCAATATGTTCACTGAACTTTTCGTAGGCTTTCCCATTGCGTTTAATGATCTTTTTTTGGCCCTTTTTAGCACTCACAACGATCTTTTCCTTCCTTTCTTCCTTGAGATAATTACCCTCGATCACAAAGAAATCTTCGCCGTGTTTAATGTTTTGCGTAGTGATGGGATTAAAATAACTTTTTCCGAATGATAAATGATAAATCGCGTCCAGTGTATTGGTCTTACCAACTCCATTCTTTCCAACGAAGCAGTTGATCTTGGGATCGAAATCGAATTCCCGCGATTCAAAATTTTTATAGTTTATGAGTGATAATTTTTCTAAAATCATCTTTTTCAGCGGGTTAGCTGTATTGGATATTTCATTTAAAACGGAACTATTTTTGCCGGATAGCAGCTGCAAATTATTGATTTTTCCCTTTTAATTTGTAATAAATATTTTATTTTTGCGCTTCACAAAACCATTGAATATGGCAACCTACAAGAAAAGAGGGTATAAACCGAAAACGAAGGCAGAGAAAGATCAGGTATTGGAAGATGGAAGTGCAACCGCAGAGGTATTCAAAACCCTGGATGAAGGTGCATCGAAGACTGAGGCCTGGGTGGAGAAGAACCAGAAATTGATCTTTGGTTTTGTCTCCCTGGTTGCCATCGTAGTGGTAGGCTATCTGTTATTTCAGAAATTCTACCAGGAACCACGTCAACTGGAAGCTTCCAATGAAATGTTCCAGGCTCAGACATTTTTTACTGAAGCCGTGAACGCAACTACGAATAAGGACTCACTTTACAATCTAGCCCTTAGTGGAAGAGCCGGGAAATACGGATTGGTCGATATTGCCGATAAGTACAGCGGCACTGCTGCCGGGAACCAGGCAAAATATTTTGCAGGGATGGCATATTTGAATCTAAACAAGTATCCCGAGGCCATAGATTATCTCGATCAATACAAAGGTAGTGACGAAATGACCGGACCGCTGGCGAAAGGAGCCATTGGCGACGCCTTCACCCAACTGAATCAGCCGGAGGAAGCCTTGAAATATTATGAAGAAGCAGCAAGTATGCGAAATAATGCGGTTACTACGCCTCGCTTTCTTCTAAAAGCTGGAATAACTGCTCTAGGATTGGGAAAGGCAGATGTCGCTCTAAAACATTTTACCGAGATCGGCGAAAAATACAGTGAAGCTCCGGAAGCTGCAAAAGCTAAAATTTATAAAGGTCAGGCCGAAGCGATGCAATAGTCATGGCAACATCAAATAAAAATTTATCGTCTTACGATAAAACAACAATCCCAAACGCGAAGGACTTTCGGTTTGGGATCGTTGTTTCTGAATGGAACCCCAAAATTACCCAGGGGATGTTCCAGGGTGCGTTCGATGCTATTCTCGATTGCGGGGGAATTAAGGAGAACATTGTTCGATGGAATGTCCCCGGAAGCTTCGAATTAGTATATGGTTGCAAACTTATGGCAGAAAGTTACGATATGCTGGATGCGATCATCGCGATAGGAAGCGTGATCCAGGGAGAAACCAAACATTTTGATTTCGTTTGTGAGGCGGTTGGCCAGGGGATCAAAGATTTGAATGTGCACGGGTCTGTACCTGTGATCTTTTGCGTGCTCACCGACAATAATCTGCAGCAAGCGATCGACCGAAGCGGAGGAAAACATGGGAATAAGGGGACAGATGCTGCGATCGCAGCGATAAAGATGGCCCAACTTAGGAAAGAGGCGAACTTCTAGCTTTATTTTTCGATGTTAACAATTTTTAGGACTTGCTTCACGGCATTGTTTTTGATTTTAAGTAACTTTGAGATCGAAGTCATGGGAATACTAAAAACACGCAAGAACAAGAAATTCAACTACGCTCCGAGGTATTATAATTCTGAAAAAGAAGGAAGTCCTTTCGAAATGGAGCACAGATTTGACAAGTACCGGACTACGGTAGGAAACACCAATGGCCTGAAAGGAAAATTCAAAAATGCGATCGGTGACCTACGTGCCGGATCGGACAGACGAGCCAACGGCAGGATCTTCCTTATTGTCCTGGTACTGGTTTTAGTTTTCTTATACATCATTGACTTCGATTTAACCATTTTTACCTAAGTCCCGTCAATGGCAGATATCATTCAGTTATTACCCGATCATGTTGCCAATCAAATCGCGGCAGGTGAGGTGGTACAACGTCCGGCTTCCGTAGTAAAAGAACTCATGGAAAACTCCATCGATGCCGGTGCCACCGAGGTTCAACTTGTGGTCAAGGATTCAGGAAAAACATTGATCCAGGTAATAGATAATGGTAAGGGTATGAGCAACACCGATGCAAGGCTTAGCTTTGAGCGACATGCCACTTCAAAGATCAAGACAGCCGATGATCTTTTTAACTTACACACCAAGGGATTTCGGGGCGAGGCCCTGGCATCTATTGCAGCCATAGCACATGTGGAACTGAAAACTCGAACGGAAGATTCAGAAATTGGAACGGTGATCAATATAGAAGGAAGTAAAGTAGTTTCTCAGGAGGCCGCTGTTGTTCCGGTAGGGACCACCATCTCGGTGAAAAATCTTTTTTACAATATTCCGGCAAGACGTAATTTCCTAAAAAGTCATACGGTGGAATCCCGTCATATCATCGATGAATTTCATCGTGTTTCATTGGCGCACCCACAGGTGGCGTTTAAGATGATTCACAATGGAAGTGATGTTTTCAATCTGCCAAAAAGTAATACACGACAGCGAATCGTCAATATCTTCGGAAGTCGTGCCAACGAAAAGCTTGTCCCAGTCCAGGAAGAAACCGATATAGTTCAGGTGGATGGATTCGTATTAAAACCCGAATTCGCAAAGAAGAGCCGGGGTGAGCAATTTTTTTTCGTGAACGATAGGTTCATAAAAAGTCCGTACTTACATCATGCAGTTTCATCTGCATTCGAAGGCTTGATTAAGGATGGCAGTCATCCGGGCTATTTCCTCTTTCTTGAGGTAGACCCCAAATCCATCGATATCAATATCCATCCTACCAAAACAGAAGTCAAATTTGACGATGAGCATACCATCTATGCCATGTTACGTGCGACCATCAAACATAGTTTAGGGCAATTCAGTGTAGCACCGGTGCTCGATTTCAATAAGGATGCTGGATTTGATACACCATACGCATATAGTAAAAAGACTCCGGTAAGCCCGACGATTGAAGTAGACCGAAGTTTCAATCCGTTCGAGCAGGAACCGGGAAAGTCGGGAAGAAGAACTAGCTACAAGCATGAACAGGCAGCCCAATGGGAATCCTTGTACTCGGGACTGAAGGGCGATGACCTGGACTTGGATGAACTCGCCTTGCAATCTGCAGAAAGTATGGAGGTGGAGAGTGAAGAAGTTACTGGTAGATTATTTTCGGAAGAAGAGACCAAAACTCATGATGTCACTTTTCAGCTACAAAACAAGTACCTGGTTTGCGCCATCAAGAGTGGTATGTTGGTGATCCATCAAAATTTAGCACATCAACGCGTCTTGTATGAAGAACTTCTCAAAAATATGACTTTGCAGGAAGCGGTAAGCCAGCAACTACTGTTTCCGTTGCAATTTCAATTCTCAAAACCAAAGGTCACATTATTAGAAAGCCTTAAAGAACCGCTAGAGTTCACGGGATTTGTATTCTCCAAACTGGAAGATGAGTTGGTCGAGATTAGCGGTGTACCCACGGCTGTCTCCGAGAGCAGTGTTGGAGGCATCCTTGAACAACTATTAAGTGACTTGGAGAATGAAGTCCCCGATGCGGGCTTCAGCCAGAATGATGTACTGGCAAAATCCCTTGCAAAGAATCTCGCGATAAAAACCGGCACCTACCTCGAGGAAGAAGCCAGGGAACATTTGGTCCATCAATTATTCGCCTGCAAGGAACCCAGCGTTTCACCAGACAACAGACCTGTGTTGTATACAATAACCGCCAAAGACCTCGATAAAAAATTTATGTAAATGGGAAGGATCACCGAAACCGTTAAGGTACTTATTATCATTAACGCTCTTTTCTTTATTGGTAAACTGACCATGCCAGATGTGGCTGACCGCCTGTTTGCCTTGTATTACTTTCAAAACTCAAATTTTCAACTTTGGCAGCCGATTACTCATATGTTCATGCACGCCGATTTTGGACATATCCTCTTTAATATGTTTGGGTTATGGATGTTTGGATCCCCACTGGAAGCCCAATGGGGGAAGAACAAATTCCTTTTCTTTTATTTCTCGGCGGGCCTAGGTGCAGCTCTTATTCATACCCTGGTAAATTATTATCAATTTCAAGCCGGGTTCGATGCATTGCTTGCTGTTGGTCGCACCGAATCACAAATCTATGAGCAAATGGCCGATATCATGCGACAAGTGGCCAATAGTCCTACTGGGGAATACAGTACCACGGTTTATGAAGGTGTAGGCATAGAGACCATCAATAAAATGACGGCTGCTTTTGAGGGTAGTGCAATGGGAGCGTCAGGAGCTGTATATGGGGTTTTGGTGGCCTTCGGACTCATGTATCCCAATGTGGAACTCATGCTTATTTTTCTCCCTATCCCTATAAAAGCCAAGTATTTTATCCCGGTACTTATTCTCCTGGACCTCTTCTCTGGGCTTACTGGATTTTCTTTATTCGGTCAGGGAATCGCGCACTGGGCTCATTTAGGAGGAGCATTGTTTGGATTTATCATGGCTTATTACTGGAAAAAGAATAGTTTCGATAACAGGCGTTGGAATTAATTATGGCGAACCAATCACTCACATATCGTTTTAAAACTGCGAATATCGTTCTCAAGTTGATCGTGATCAACGCGATTATTTTCATTGGAACCGGTATCGCGGCTGTACTTACAGGTACTAAGGCCATTAGCCTGGAAAAGTGGTTCGTGCTGCCCCATGATCTATTAGATTTCCTGGGTCAACCCTGGTCTTTGATCACTTATAGTTTCCTACATAACGACATTTGGCACATCGGGATAAATATGCTTATGCTCTACTGGTTTGGTGGATTTGTGTTGAACTTATTCTCTGAAAAACGATTTCTCGCCATCTACTTATTGGGTGCCATTGCGGGCGGAACATTCTTCTTGTTCATTAATTATGTGTTCCCGCTCACCGATCCTCGTCCCGTAGTGGGTGCTTCCGGTGCGGTGATGGCTATCATGGTTTTCATGGCGGCCTATGCTCCCCATACTGAAGTTCGTATCCTGCGATGGAATTTGAAACTATGGCACATTGTTGCTTTCTTTGTTGTTTGGGACCTGGTTAAGTTTCCCACCTCAGGGAATGCCGGGGGCCTATTAGTACATTTTGGAGGAGCCCTTTTTGGGTATTTCTATGCACGACAGTTACTGAAAGGTAAAGATATAGGCAGTTGGTTCGAATCATTTATGGATGGAGTGCCGAATCTTTTCAAGACCAGGAAAGCCAAACCCTTCAAAAAAGTACATCGAAATAAAACAACACAATCTCAATCCCAACGTTCTAAGGAGAAGGTGGGCAAATCTGATCACCAGAAACGAATAG
>JABDNM010000246.1 GCA_013043825.1 Flavobacteriaceae bacterium | reverse complement strand
CATTACAGGTCAAGCTGAAGCAATTCGTTTAGCACTATCTCGTGCAATGTGTGAATTGGATGAGGAAAACAGAAGTATTTTAAAAGCAGAAGGATTATTAACCAGAGATCCAAGAATGGTAGAGCGTAAAAAATTTGGTCAGAAAAAAGCTCGTAAGAAATTCCAGTTCTCTAAGCGTTAAAAACTATCAACACTATTGGGTATTTCTTCGGAAATGCCCAAGGGTGTTACTACGTTCATATTTATTATTAATTAAGCTGTTAGTCACAACCCTTGCCGGGAGTGGCGTTAGTTTAGCATCTAAATCAAAGAACTGAATACTTTTAAGCTTTAGCTTCGAAGTGGGATGGGAAAGATTGCTATCTATAATTACAGAAAGTAAACTATTACAAAAATGGCAAACAACAAAGAAGTTAAGGAACTCCTTAACGCCGGTGTTCACTTTGGACACCTTACCCGAAAATGGAACCCGAACATGGCCCCGTACATCTATATGGAGCGCAACGGGATCCACATCATCAACCTTTATAAGACTGCCGCGAAACTGGAAGAAGCCAATGAGGCCCTTAAAAAGATCGCAGCAAGCGGAAGAAAGATCTTATTCGTTGCTACCAAAAAGCAAGCGAAGGACATCGTGGCGGAAAAAGCAAGAGATGCGAACATGCCCTACATTACGGAAAGATGGCCGGGTGGAATGTTGACCAATTTCGTAACAATTCGAAAGGCTGTCAAGAAAATGACATCCATCGACCGTATGAAGCAGGATGGGACCTTCAAAACTCTCTCCAAGAAAGAGCGTTTGGCCGTTGATCGTACTCGAGCTAAACTGGAAAAGAACTTAGGTTCTATTACCGACATGAGCCGACTTCCAGGAGCATTGTTCGTGGTTGACACCACTAGGGAACACATCGCCGTAAAAGAAGCCCAAAAGCTGAACATACCCATTTTCGCCATGGTAGATACCAATAGCGACCCAAGACAGATCGATTATGTGATCCCATCAAATGATGATGCCTCCAAGTCGATCGAAAGGATCGTTAGTAGTGTTTCTGAAGCTGTGATTCAGGGATTGGCCGAACGAAAATCCGGCAAAGAAGCCGAGGCTCAGGAAGCATCAGCAGAAACGAAAGTAGAAACTAAACAAGAAGCTAAAGTGGAAACTAAAACAAAAAAGGCCCCTAGAAAAAGAGCCGTTGCCGTTGCCCCTGCCGCTTCAAGTGAAGAAGAATAAATAGACTAATGTAAAGTGGAAAATTACTGTGCTTCTGGCATAGGTCGATTTCCTAAAAAATAAAACAATAAAATGAGTACGACTGTAAAAGTAACTGCCGCAGAAGTAAATAACCTGCGAAAGAAAACCGGAGCCGGAATGATGGATTGCAAAAAAGCTTTGGTTGAGGCGGAAGGTGATTTTGACAAAGCCATTGAAATCCTTCGTAAAAAAGGACAAAAAATTGCTGAAAAAAGAGCGGACCGGGATTCCAGTGAAGGTGCTGTTATCGCAAAAGTGAATGACGCCAATAATAAAGGGGTGATCGTTTCATTAAATTGTGAGACCGATTTCGTTGCCAAGAACGATACCTACGTTGCTTTGGCAAGACAGATGGCAGATGTTGCCCTGGGAACCAATTCAATGGATGAATTTCTTGCCGCCGAATTCGAAGACGGAATGACCGTTCAGGAAAAGCTGACGGAACAAACCGGTGTGATTGGTGAGAAGATCGAGATAGGTGGATTCAAAACCCTGGAGGCTCCATTCGTTGGATCATATATCCACGGGAATAAGATCGCTGCATTGGTAGGATTATCCAATGAGATCGACGGTGCCGAAGAGGTGGCCAAATTCGTTTCAATGCAAGTTGCTTCCATGGGGGCCAGTACCTTGTCTTATAAAGATTTTGATCCTGCCTATATCGCTTCAGAAACCGAAGCCCGCATCGCTGTGATCGAGAAAGACAATATCGAATTGGGTCGTTTGGGTAAAACATTAAAGAATGTTCCCCAATTCATCTCCAGAGCTCAATTGACCGATGATGTAATTGCTAAAGCGAAAGCCGACATTGAAGCCCAATTGCAGGCCGAAGGAAAACCAGAACAGATCTGGGACAAGATCGTGCCGGGAAAATTGGAACGCTTTATCAGCGACAATACAACGCTAGATCAGGAACAGGCATTGTTGGACCAGAACTTTATTATGGATGAAAAAATGACCGTTGGTGATTATATTGCCAGCAAAGGAGATGTAAGTGTCACCGGATTTGAACGAATTTCGTTGGCATAAGCAATTCAATATACTATAGATAACCGCCGGATTTCAATTTGCTTGAAGTTCGGCGGTTTTTATTTTCTAAAAAAACGTCCATAATTTTTCGCTATTTTTGCTATGAAATCCGCCACTATGCAATACAAACGAATTTTACTAAAACTTTCCGGTGAGGCCCTCATGGGTGATCGTCAATACGGCATCGACCCGGAACGGCTACACGATTATGCCCAGGAGATCAAGCAGATTACCCAGAAAGGGGTTCAAGTGGCCATTGTGATTGGTGGGGGTAATATATTCAGAGGTGTGGCTGGAGCCAGCAAAGGAATGGACCGTGTGCAGGGTGATTATATGGGAATGTTAGCTACCGTTATCAATGGATTGGCACTGCAGAGCGCTCTGGAAGCAGAGGAAGTACCTACCCGGTTGCAAAGTGCTATTAAGATGAACGAAGTAGCCGAACCATTTATTCGAAGAAAAGCCGTACGCCATCTGGAAAAAGGACGTGTTGTAATTTTTGGTGGTGGAACAGGTAATCCCTATTTCACAACGGACAGTGCAGCAGTGCTACGCGCGATCGAGGTTGAAGCCGATGTGATCCTGAAGGGCACACGCGTAGATGGAATTTATACCAGCGATCCCGAAAAAGATGCTAAGGCAACAAAATTCGATTTTATCAGTTTTGAAGATGTATTGAAGAAAGGCTTGAAAGTAATGGATACTACCGCTTTCACCTTGAGCCAGGAGAACGAGTTGCCAATTATCGTATTCGATATGAATACTCGAGGAAATCTCTTGAAGGTGGTTTCGGGCGAGAAGATCGGTACAAAAGTGAACTTGTAAGAATTTGGAACAATTATTGAATTCCGAACCAAAAAGTAACTTTGATTATGAACGAAGAAATTAAATTTATTCTGGACAGTGCTAAAGAAGCCATGGCTAATGCCATCGTGCATTTGGAGAAAAAACTAGTGAACATAAGAGCCGGAAAGGCCTCTCCTTCTATGGTGAGTGGTGTACTAGTGGATTACTACGGAACACCAACCCCATTGAACCAAGTGGCCAATGTGAATACCCCAGACGGTATGACCATCTCCATTCAACCTTGGGAAAAGGCCATGATTCCTGAAATCGAAAAAGGAATTCATGCTGCAAACCTGGGCTTTAATCCTATGAATAATGGCGAAAGTGTGATCATCAACGTGCCTCCTCTTACCGAAGAACGCAGGCGTGAATTGGCAAAACAAGCAAAAGCTGAATGTGAAGAGACCAAGGTTGGGGTTAGGAACGACCGCAAAACCGCCATGAATGAAATAAAGGAATTAGACGCCAGTGAAGACATGAAGAGTAATCTTGAAATTGACATTCAGGAACTGACTGATGCGCACATTAAAAAGATCGATGACATGTTCCACAAAAAAGAAACTGAGATCATGACGGTTTAGTTTACCGTTCGTTAAACAATACACGATCAAGCGGCTCAAATGCCGCTTTCTTTATAATTTGGGTCTAAATACCAATCCATTGCAAATACGAGCTTGTCTTTTCTACCTTATCTTGCTCATGGCCATCCCAGCCATTGCCCAGCGACCCGCCATCACCAAAAAAGATAGCAGTCAAACCAGGACCAAAAAGGAAAGCCCTTTCACAACTGGTTATTATCCCATTTCTTTCTTCGATGTCGATTTACGCTACTTCATCAAGTATAACAACTACGAAGGATTCCGAATTGGATTTGGAGGAATCACAAACAATAGGCTGTTTGAGAACTTTAAAATTGGTGGATATGTCGCTCGAGGATTCAAGGACGAAGACTGGAAGTACAGCCTGGGGGGCAATTTACGACTCAATCCGGAAACAAATACCTGGTTTACCCTCTATTATCAGAATGACATCAATGAGATAGGATCTTTTAAATATCTCACCGATGAGCGGGTCTATTCTGTTTTTGAGCCACGTCTCATCAACATTACCCAATTCTATTCCTACCGTACCTGGAGAACCAGTTTACAACATGAGTTTTCGCCAAAGATCCTTTCCGAACTACGATTTTCGCAAACTAAGATTGACCAGATCGAGAACTATCAATTTGTGAGTGACGCGGGAACTCTTAAGAACTATAAATTAGCCGAAGTCACTTTGTCATTCCGAATTTCGCCTAAGACCAATTTCTTTACGGCCGATGACGGGCGAATTGAATACTTCGATGGTTTTCCGAAGATAAGTGGTCAAATCACACAAGGATTAAAAGGAGTTGCTAATAGTGATTTTAGCTACACCAAAGCAGGCTTAAAGTTGGACTATTACATCAAACGCACCAACCTCTCCTCTACGAACTTCGTGTTTGAAGGAGGTATGGCTTTTGGGGAGGTCCCACTTACTCATTTATTTCATGCCTATCCTAATAGCCCCACCAAAGATGCGATAATGCAGCGCTTTTCGGTTGCAGGAATTCGAAGTTTTGAAACCATGTATTTTGGAGAATTTTTTTCCGACAAACTAACTACCTTGCAGGTGAAACACAGTTTACGCAGATTTCATATCTCTGAGAAATTTAAACCAGAACTGGTTTTTATCACACGCCATGCCCTTGGTGACCTGAAAAGGCCGGAGGAACATCTTGGGATCGAGTTTGGAACACTCGACCAACTTTATTCAGAGTCAGGAATAGAACTTAATAGAATCCTTTTTGGGTTTGGTTTGAGTGCTGCATATCGATATGGATATTATCACCTACCCCAGTTTGAGGACAACGTGTCCTTCAAATTCACCTTCAACCTCAAAATATAGCGCAATCCATCGCCCGGCTTCTTGCGTAATTTAATACCTTTGCGCGAATTTCAGGATCTCTAAAGTGAACAAGCTTTTCAGTATTGGTTTTTGGAGTGCCGTAGCTCGTTTTATACTTCGGAACAGAGCGCTTATCATCATTGGTATAGTGGCTGTAACCGTATTTATGGCGATGCAATGGAAACATATGCGTTTTACCTACACTGAAGCCAATCTATTACCCGACAATCACGAGTTCAACGAAGAATATCTTCAATTCCTCAATAAGTTCGGTGAAGAAGGTAACTTGATCATCCTAGGTGTAAAAGACAGCAGTCTTTTTCAACCTGAAAATTTTAAGGCATGGTCTCAATTGGCCAGGGAGTTGGAGACTTTCGATGAAGTGGAACTTAGCCTTTCGATAGGAGATCTCAAAAAGCTTGAAAAGGAGAAAAACAAAGACGAATTTGCCCTGGTCCCGTTTATTCAGGACAGTCTGCCTAATGAAGAACAGTTGAGCCGCTACAGGTATGAACTGTTCAATAAATTACCGTTTTACGAAGGTCTGGTCTATAGCCCTAGTAAGGAATCGGTACGAACGGCCATCTATCTTAAAAAATCGATTGTAAATACTCCCGCACGTCGGGATTTTATTGTCAACGATCTTATTCCTGCGGTCGAAGCTTTTGAGGCGCGAACCGGAATCGATGTATACACTTCCGGGATGCCGTACATTCGAACCCTGAATTCCCAGAACATCATCAATGAGATTGGAAAGTTCATTGGCGCGGCTTTGCTGGTTACTTCCCTCATCTTCTTTTTCTTTTTCAGGTCGTTCAGGGCAACGTTCATTTCTATGGTGACCGTGATTATAGGGGTGATGTGGGCCTTCGGAATTCTTGGATTACTGCATTATGAGATCACTGTGCTTACTGCGTTGATCCCTCCATTGATCATCGTAATTGGAATTCCAAACTGTATTTTCCTTATTAACAAATACCAGCAAGAGATCAAGTCGCACGGTAATCAAGCAAAGTCCCTGCAAAGGGTGATCACCAAAGTGGGGAATGCCACCTTGATGACCAACGTTACCACAGCCTCTGGTTTTGCCACATTTATACTCACCAACTCCAAGTTGTTGAAGGAATTCGGTACGGTAGCCTCTATCAATATCATCGTGATCTTCCTGTTGAGTCTGTTCATTATCCCCATTGTGTATAGTTATATGGCCGTTCCGAAGTACAAACACCTGAAGCACCTAAACAAGAGATGGATAGGAAGGTTTGTCAATTGGATGGAACGAATGGTAAGAGGACATCGTATCGCCATATATGCAGTTACGGTAATCCTGCTTTGTACCAGTATAATTGGGATCAATAAAATAAAACTCTCGGGTAGTCTAATTGAAGACCTGCCAAAGAAGGAGGCATTTTATGCAGATATCAAGTTCTTTGAACAGCAGTATGAAGGTATCATGCCATTGGAAATATTGGTAGACACCAAACGTAAAAAAGGAGTGATGAAGCTGGCAACGCTCAAGCGCATGGATGAACTTGAACAATACCTGCAAGAAATTCCTGAACTGTCCAAAACACTTTCGATCACCGACCTGGTAAAATACTCCAAACAAGCCTACTACAATAGCAATCCAGAATACTACCAATTGCCAAATTCACAGGAAAGAACCTTCATTCTCTCCTATGCCAAAAGTAGTGCCGAAAATACCAATTTACTATCCAGTTACGTGGACAGCACTGGTCAGTTTGCGCGTATCACTACGTTCATGAAAGATACCCCTACCGAACGATTCGATCGCATTGAGGAAGATATAAGAGCCAAAATCGCTAAAATTTTCCCGGCAGACCGTTACGATGTGTCAATCACAGGTAAGGCCTTCATCTTTGAAAAAGGAACCAAGTACCTGGTGAATAACCTAATTTTGTCCCTGTCGTTGGCGATTCTGCTTATCGCCATCTTTATGGCGTGGATGTTTCGAAATTTGAAAATGATCCTCGTCTCACTCATCCCCAACCTGCTGCCGCTGCTAATCACTGCTGGATTGATGGGATACCTGGGTGTTCCAATAAAACCTTCCACCATTTTGGTGTTCAGTATCGCCTTTGGTATATCTGTGGACGACACCATTCATTTCCTGGCAAAATACCGACAAGAATTGATGGTGAATAACTGGAAGATCAAACGATCGGTATACGCGGCTCTCAAAGAAACCGGTGTAAGCATGTTTTACACTTCCATCGTGCTTTTCTTCGGTTTTTCGGTATTTACGATCTCAAGCTTCGGCGGGACCGTTGCCCTAGGGGCTCTGGTATCGGCTACCTTATTGTTTGCAATGTTAGCAAACTTATTGTTACTCCCCTCCTTGTTGCTGTCGTTGGAGCGAAGCATTGCCAACCAGCAAACATTGAAAAAACCGGCCCTGGAGATCATTCCTTCGCCTGAAGCCGAGGAAATGGTGGATTCGGAGGTGGAGGTCTAACAATTCAGAATTAAAAAAAGTATCTTTACCCCTTCAATTTTGAAGCATGCAACAGAAAGAAATTTTAGCCTTATTGCAAAGTGAGCCATCTCCACACCCGGTGTCTGTTTCGGGCTGGGTACGGGCCTTTCGAAGTAATCGATTTATCGCTTTGAACGACGGTTCAACCATCAGGAACATCCAGTGCGTGGTAGATTTCGAATCCTTCAAGCAAGAGTTGCTCGACAAGGTTTCTGTAGGTGCGGCCATTCGGGTTGAAGGCGAAGTAGTGGAAAGTCAGGGACAAGGTCAAGATGTAGAGATACAGGTTTCGAAGCTTGAAATTTTAGGTGAGGCGAACCCTGAAGAGGTAAAACTTACTATCCTCTCGCCCAAACGGCACACTCTTGAGAAATTACGTGAGCAAGCCCATTTACGAATTCGCACCAATACATTTGGTGCTGTCATGCGACTTCGCTCTAAACTGGCCTTCGCGGTTCATGAGTATTTTCAGCAAAATGGATTTTTCTATATGCACACTCCAATCATAACAGGGAGCGATGCGGAAGGAGCGGGTGAAATGTTTCGCGTAACTGCCCTGGATCCAGTCAATCCACCGACAGATGATAACGGAAAAGTAGATTATAAGGAAGATTTCTTCGGAAAGGAAACCAATCTTACCGTAAGTGGTCAATTAGAAGCCGAAACCTATGCCATGGGGTTGGGTAAGGTATACACATTCGGGCCAACATTTCGTGCCGAAAATTCGAATACATCTCGTCATTTAGCCGAGTTTTGGATGATCGAACCCGAAATGGCATTTTACGATCTGGACGACAATATGGACTTGGCCGAAGATTTTATCAAGTATATTGTGAAATACGCGTTGAAGCATTGTGAAGATGACCTGGTGTTCCTGGAGAATCGTTTGCTTCAGGAGGAAAAATCAAAACCAGAAGCCGAAAGAAGTGCAATGAACTTGCGAGAAAAACTACATTTTGTAGTAGACAACAACTTTATTCGGGTAAGTTATACCGAGGCCATTGACATCTTGAAGAACTCTAAACCCAACAAGAAGAAGAAGTTCAAATATGTTATTGAAGAATGGGGGGCCGATCTTCAAAGTGAACATGAGCGCTTCCTGGTTGAAAAACATTTTAAGTGTCCGGTGATTTTATTCGATTATCCGGCGACGATCAAGGCGTTTTATATGCGCCTGAATGAGGATGGTAAGACGGTGCGAGCTATGGACGTACTCTTCCCTGGAATTGGTGAGATAGTGGGTGGATCACAACGTGAAGAACGTTATGAGGTACTTAAGTCCAAGATGGCGACCATGGATATTCCTGAAGAGGAATTGTACTGGTATTTGGACCTTCGGAAGTTTGGCACTTGCGTGCACAGTGGCTTTGGGCTTGGATTTGAACGTATGGTTCAATTTGTGACGGGAATGGGTAATATTCGAGATGTGATCCCCTATCCGCGTACGCCAGGAAATGCTGAATTTTAAGGTGTTTTCAAAAAATCACCTTATTTCCCAACCTTTTATTAAAACTAGCTATCAACCACTCGAAGTAGCTAGTTTTTTTTAATTTTATGTAGAAGTAATTGTTAGATGTTAAAACAGCAGTTAAATTTTAAGTTATCCCAGAAGTTATCACCTCAACAGATCCAGCTGATGAAGTTGATCCAACTTCCCACGCAGGCCTTTGAACAGCGAATTTCACAGGAACTGGAGGAAAATCCTGCCCTGGATAGTGGTAAGGATGATTCCGAAACGATGGAGGATGAATTTGGAAACGATGAATTTGACAACTACGAAGAGGGTGAAGTGATAGAAACAGACATCAACGTGGATGATTATTTGAGCGATGATGAAATTCCCAGTTACAAACTTTCGGCCAGCAATTACAGCGCAGATGATGAAGACAAGCAAACACCTTATGCT
>JABDNM010000241.1 GCA_013043825.1 Flavobacteriaceae bacterium | reverse complement strand
CCGCATCACTCTGCAAAACATAATAGTAAATGTCAAACTCGGTAGGATCCATACCGCCCAAAACCTCAGGCTCAACAACCGTGAGATCGAAAAAAGTGAAACCATCGGGGGTGGAATCGTCGCACATACGCAATGGATCGGCCGGAGTGGTCGCTACCGGTGAATCACGAACAATTAAAAATAATTCAACGGTATCGAAACAACCACTAGACATGCTTTCAACGCGCGCCCAGACACTGTCATTATAGATATCGTCATTGGTATAGGGGTTCGGCAATGGAAGCACACCATTTTGTGCATCGAGGAGTGTCCCGTGGTAGGTGACTACCAAATCGGGATCTCCTCCCGTAATATCGTTATCGGCCAAAGTTAGATCGAATTCAGCAAAACCATCATTGTCACTATCACAAACAACTAAAGGCATGGGAGGATTACCAGTGGCAGGTGCGAAATAGTTGATCTCAACGCTATCGCCAACTACACAGCTAGGATCTGCAGGATCATACACTTGTACTGAATATGTACCGGAATTAGGCGACATCACTGTAAAGGTTGGATTGGCCGGTGAGGGAGCTCCTTGAGAGATAGCATTGAAAAACCATTCGTAAACAGCTCCTGCAGGAGCCCCGGGACTGGCGTCCAGGATTACATCGTCTGTTCCACAAATATTTTGATCTGGCCCCAAATCAATGGCAAAAGGCGCCAGGGTAGAAACTGTCACATCGTCGGTCAAAACAACTACATCTCCGTTACATGTATTTGTCCATGTGACCCGGGCAGTATATACTTCAGAGCCTGCTGGACATACATTGATCGTTGGCGTTGTGCCAATTACATTACCCATGGAATCCAACCATTCGAATACATAGGTTGGTGGTCCAATAGGTTCAAAACTCCAGGCTTCATTTGTTAAGGTGTATGGTGAATCTGAAGTATTTCGTCCTGGTGGAACAAAGGCGGTATCTCCGGCATCATTTTGTATCCCAATGGCTGTAGCTCCATTTTGCCAAGTCGTACAGGACGGTTTGTCCTGAATATACATTTCAATTACATTGGAGAATTCATAGAAAACCATCATTTGAGTGGCTAGCATCGAATTACACGCTCCGGAAAACATAGGGACCTCGTAATAAGAGACCACCAATACCCGGTTCGGGAAGGCTCCAAGAACTTCATAACCAATTTCTTCAGTGGTGGATGCAGAAGGATCAATATCATGTACAGGAGAGCATACATTCGCTTCACCTAAGGTTGGATTGGTATTATTGGGCAGGTTTTCAGAAAAAGACCAGCCATTCGTGGTATCACTTGGATCCACATCGAAACGGATCACCCCATTGGATCCCACTTGAAATTGAGTCTCCAAATCTCCGAAATAACAAAAATCGAATGGTAAATTATCCACGGGAGACCAAGCATCATCGATATTTGGATTTAATGGATTCGCCAAACCATTAAATGGGAATGGTGGATTGTACGAAATTGAATTGACTTGGTACGAAAGTCCGCTTGTATCAAAGGTTTCAAGGAAGGTCGCGGTTATGTCGGCACAACCTCCAGAGGCACAGTCGGCCGTAACATCAGGGCCGGCATCCACGAATAAACTTCCGGGACCTTGAGCATAAGAGTTAATACCAATAAGGCATAGTACCAGTAGGGCAGGTAGATTCTTGGGGAACTTCATTTTCATGATTTTTTGGGTATGATCGCGGAAATTTAAGAAATTTTTATGAAAACACTGATTTTATGCGGCCTAAAAACCGATTCCTTATATTTTTATGAGATTATGGATATACGTATCTTTGCGCGTTGTTGTGAAACAGCATTTAAACCTTTGGAATGGATTTAGAGAAACAATTGAAGGAGATCGAGGCACTTGGCAATGACCATGTAGGAACGTCTAGCGATACCCCGCTGCGGGCAGATGCATTTGAGATGAGTGATATTGAGAAGATTTCAGCAATTAAACAGGATGTGACCAATATTCTTAAAACATTAGGAATGGATCTCACAGACGATAGTTTGAAAGGAACTCCAACAAGAGTTGCCAAGATGTTCGTACAGGAGATCTTTGGAGGGCTTCATCCAGACCGTCGACCCAAAGCTTCCACCTTTGATAACAAGTACAAATACGGAGAGATGCTGGTCGAGAAGAATATCACCCTCTACTCCACTTGTGAGCATCATTTACTTCCAATTGTGGGAAAAGCACATATTGCCTATATCTCGAACGGAACAGTAGTAGGATTGTCCAAAATGAATCGAATAGTAGATTATTTTGCGAAACGTCCTCAGGTTCAGGAGCGGCTTACAATTCAAATTGTAAAAGAGTTACAACATATTCTGGGAACCGACGATGTGGCTTGCGTGATCGACGCAAAGCACTTATGCGTTAATTCACGCGGAATACGTGATATTGATAGTAGTACGGTTACCAGTGAATTTGGAGGAAAGTTCAAAGAGGACAAAACCCGTCGTGAATTTCTGGATTATATAAAAATGGAAACCGAATTTTAATCTAACTTTAAATTCTAAACCAAACGGTCTGCCAGCCACAAGTCTATTTCATGAACTTATACGAACATCAGGAGTTATCCATCTATAATTCACTCAGCAAAACCAAAGAGAAGTTCGAACCCATTCATCCGGGTGCAGTTGGCATGTATGTTTGCGGGCCCACGGTTTATAGTAACGTGCACCTTGGAAATTGCCGAACCTTCCTTTCCTTCGATTTGGTATTTCGTTACCTGAAGCATTTGGGATATAAGGTTCGCTACGTTCGTAACATCACCGATGCAGGTCACCTTGAAAATGATGGTGAAAGCGGCGATGATCCCATTCTGAAAAAGGCTCGTCTAGAACAGCTGGAGCCCATGGAAGTAGTTCAGAAGTATTCCGTGGATTTTCACAATGTGATGCGTTTGTTTAATGCACTTCCTCCCAGCATCGAACCCACGGCCACCGGCCATATCATTGAACAAATTCAAATCATTGAAAAGATTATGGAGGCAGGGTTCGCCTATGAAAAAAATGGCAGCGTTTATTTCGATGTTGTTAAGTTCAATGAGTCTAATCATTACGGAAAATTAAGTGGAAGGCAGTTGGAGGACATGATCGCTAATACGCGTGAACTGGCCGCCCAATCTGAGAAGAAGAATCCCCAGGATTTCGCCTTATGGAAGAAAGCCGAAACTCAGCATATCATGCGATGGCCTTCACCCTGGAGCGATGGTTTCCCGGGATGGCATTTGGAATGTACGGCAATGAGCACCAAGTATCTGGGAACTCAATTCGATATTCACGGAGGAGGGATGGACCTTAAGTTCCCGCACCATGAATGCGAGATCGCACAGGCCGAAGCTTGCAATAATGAATCACCGGTAAATATTTGGATGCACGCAAATATGCTTACATTGAACGGCAAGAAAATGGCGAAGTCAACAGGAAACAGCATACTTCCCCATGAGTTATTCAGTGGTGAAAATGACCTGTTGAACAAGGCATTTTCTCCCACAGTGGCAAAGTTTTTTATGTACCAGGCTCATTATAGAAGTATCCTCGATTTCTCCAAAGATGCACTGGAAGCTTCAGAAAAAGGATTTTATAGATTGATACAAGCTTATAAAAGTCTGGATTCGCTGGAAAAATCAAAGACCAGCACCTTCGATGTTGAGACCTGGAGACAGGGCTGTTACGATGCCATGAACGATGATTTCAATAGTCCTATTCTTATCGCTCAACTTTTCGAGGCAGCCAAATTTATCAATTCGGTGAAAGAAGAATCTGCAACTATTAGTGGGGAGGATCTTCAACTTCTTCACTCAACATTGCATGCGTTCCTATTCGATGTGCTAGGTCTCGTTGACGTTTCGGAAGGAAACGAGATGGACACAAATCAATTAGGCGGAACCGTAGAATTGTTAATCACATTGCGTGATCAGGCCCGGGCGAACAAGGATTTTGCAACCAGCGATCGAATTCGAGACCAATTGCAGGATTTAGGAATTAAGCTTAAGGACGGGAAGGACGGTACGACTTATTCGTTGAATTAAAACAGTTCAATTGAAAAAAGTCTTAACATACCCGTTCATTTTCCTGGTAAGGGTATATCAAAAGCTCATCTCGCCATTATTCCCATCGACCTGCCGCTATGAACCTACCTGTTCCCATTATACCGTGGAAGCACTCCAAAAGCATGGCTTGTGGAGAGGAGGATTATTGTCGATTAAACGTATTGGAAGCTGCCATCCATGGGGTGGAGAAGGTTATGATCCTGTCCCTAGTACCAAAGCCAACAAGCGAAAGTCTGAGAATTAGTCGAAATATTTGCTGAGATTTACTCCGGCCTTTTTTATATTTACGCTGCTTCGAAAAATTCATCATTGAAGATTCTGAACAAACCATGCATTCATGACACACTTATTAAGTTTTACCTGGAATCCAACCGAAGGCATTGATCTGGGATTTTATACCATTCAGTACTATAGCCTGATGTTCGTGATCTCTTTCGTGGCCGGTTGGTTTATGATGAAGAGTATTTATAAGAAAGAAGGCGTTCCTTTAGAGAAGCTGGACAGTCTATTTATCTATATGGTGCTGGCAATACTGCTTGGTGCAAGGCTGGGCCATGTACTATTTTACCAGCCGGAACTTATTTCGGAAGATCCCCTCGCGGTCATCCTACCCATTTCAACTGTGGATGGATTTAAAGTGACCGGGTTTCGGGGACTGGCGAGTCACGGAGCCGCTATAGGAGTTATCATCGCCATGTTCATTTATTATAAGCGGGTGCTGAAAATGCCATTGCTATGGATCCTGGATCGTGTTGTGATCCCTGTCGCATTTGGTGCAATCTTGGTTCGGATCGGGAATTTTATGAATTCTGAAATCATCGGCAAAGCAACCAACAGTGATTATGGGGTGATCTTCGCCAAATTGGGAGAAGATTTCCCGCGCCATCCTGCGCAATTGTATGAGTCCATTGGTTATGTATTCGTCTTTCTCATTCTATGGTTCACCTATTGGAAGACGGATAAAAAACAGCAACTAGGCTATTTGTTTGGCCTGTTTCTAGTATTGTTATGGAGTGTTCGATTTGTAGTGGAGTTCTTCAAAAAGAGCCAAGGCGGATTCGAAGAATATTTAGGAGATGCCTTGTCAACAGGACAATGGTTAAGCATCCCGTTCATCATTGCCGGGGCATATTTCATGTTGAAATCCCGCGGTAAAAAAATAGCTTGATATGAAAATGAGATGGATAGCAGCGGTCCTGGTAGCCATGATGCTTCAGTCCAATAGCTGTAAAGACAAGGATAATAAAGTGCTAACAAAAGAAGTGAGCTTTAAGAAAGAAGGAGAATTGAACTTGAAAAAATCCGATAACGATTCCTTGTTGGTGAAACTTGATATTGAGATCGCGAATACAGATTACGAGACTCAAACCGGTTTGATGTATCGCAAGAGCATGCTATCGGATCGTGGCATGCTGTTTATTTTTGAAGATGAGCGACCGCGCTCGTTTTATATGAAGAACACCCAGTTTGCCTTAGACATTATTTTTCTAAATGCTGAAAACAAGGTGGTGAGCATTCAAAAAAATGCCAAGCCTTTCGACAAGGCATCATTACCTTCGGAAGGGCCTGCCAAATATGTACTGGAAGTAAATGCAGGACTCACAGATCAATGGGGCCTGGAACCGGGAGATATAATGGACTTCAGAAAATCCACAATAAAGCAATAAAAAAAGCCCGCTTACGATTCGCGGGCTTTTTTATTTAATAGAATCTGAAACTATTTTCCAACTTCCTCGTCTTCCTCATCTTTTTTATCGGTAAGATCGATACCACGCTTCTTAACGGTATCGTAAAATACCGGAGTTGCGATAAACAGGGAGGAATAGGTACCTACCAACACCCCAACAATCAACGCAAAGATCAATCCACGGATGGATTCCGCCCCTAATATAAAGATGGTCAGTAACACGATTAAAGTAGTTAAGGACGTATTCAACGTACGGCTCAAGGTACTGTTCAGGGCCGAATTAATGATCCTGTTCATCTTCCACCCCGGATGGTCGTTGAAAAATTCACGGATCCGGTCGAAAACAACCACCGTATCATTCAGGGAATAACCAATTACCGTTAGGATAGCCGCGATAAACGATTGGTCTATCTCCATGTTGAATGGCATGATCTTGTAGGTAAGTGAGAAGATCCCCAACACCAACAATACATCGTGAAATACGGCGGCAACTGCTCCCAAACTAAATTGCCATCTTCTAAATCGCAGAAGGATATAAAGGAAAACCACGACCAACGATCCGAGGACCGCCCAAAAGGACGATTTTTTGATATCATCGGCGATCGTCGGACTAACTTTATAATATTCCATCCTCCCTGCTTCCTTGGCCTCATCATCGGCAATGAATTCTTCATAGGTCATTCCGTCCGGGAGATTAGGTTTCAGTCCTTCAAATAGCATGTTCTCGATCTCTCGGTCCACCTCGGAACCGGTCTCATCAACTTTGAACTTGGTTGTGATCTTTAATTGATTGTCCCCTCCATAAGTCTTTGCCTCCGCACTACCAAACACCGCGATCATATCATTTTGAATCTCGGTCGAGTTCACATCCTTATCGAAGCGAACCGTATAGGTTCTTCCTCCTACGAAGTCAATTCCTTGATTGAGACCTACCGTGAATAGAGATCCCAGACTAGTCGCGATCAAAATTCCGGAGATCACATAGGCGATCTTGCGTTTTCTCAAGAAGTCAATGTTAACATTCTTGAACAAGTTCTTGGTTAACGCCGTAGAACATGTCAATGGCTTTCCGTTCTTGGTATATCCATCCACGAACAGTCTTGTAATAAAAATTGCAGTGAACAAAGAGGTACATATACCCGCCAGTAAGGTTACTGCAAATCCTTTGATGGGTCCTGTTCCGAAGACCAAAAGAATTAACCCGGTAAGACCGGTGGTAATGTTGGCATCAAGGATGGAAGACAAGGCATTGTTAAATCCATCTTTAATTGAATCACGCTGCGATTTCCCCTTTGCAAGTTCTTCGCGTATCCTCTCAAAAATTAGCACGTTCGCATCCACCGAAATACCGATCGTCAATACAATACCCGCGATACCCGGTAAGGTAAGAACGGCCTGAAAGGACAGTAGAATTCCCAGGATGAAAAGGATATTCACCACAAGGGCAACGTCGGCAAAGGCTCCCGCTTTTCCGTAGTAAAAAATCATCCAGATCAATACCAGTCCAAGGGCGATCATAAACGATAACAAGCCACTTCGGATCGCTTCCTGACCTAATGTGGGTCCTACTACTTCGGCCTGGATGATATCTGCCGAAGCCGGTAACTTACCGGCTCGAAGTACATTCGCTAAATCCTGTCCTTCGGTGATGGAAAAATCACCCGAGATCTCGGAACGACCACCAGAGATCTTTCCGCTATTTACCCCTGGCGCAGAATAGACAATGTCGTCCAGTACCACGGCGATCTGACTTTGGTTTCCGTACGCATACTCGGTCATATCCTCCCAGATCTTTGCTCCGGTCCCATTCATCTGCATGGTTACCGAAACCTCCCCTGCAGGTGTATACGATTGCTGCGCATCGGTGATAACACCTCCACTCAAGGGAGCTTTGTCATCGCGATTTCCTTTCAACGCATAAAGTCCTGTGATCTCTTCGCCCAGGGTTTCATTCAATTCCGGACGGCTCCATACAAATTTGGTATATCTAAGATCGCTTGAAAGCAATGCTCTTACCTGTGGCATTCTCAGGTAACTGTTAACGGTTGCCGTGTCCTTCAATCTAAAGCTAAAGATCCCGGGATTACTAGCCTGTTCTGCAGTTATGAGCGACGTGATCGGACTTGCTGTATCGCTCGATGAATCTTCCACTTCTTCTCCCCCTAATAGCTCGTCAATCGCATCGGTGGTAGTTTCAGTTGTATCTGTGACTGCTTCACCTTCCGTTTCCTCCTCTTTCGGGGTGAGGATTTCACTCAATTTTTTATCTGCCTCCAGGATGAAAGGCACAATGTCTTCAGACTTGACCACATCCCAGAACTCCAGTTGGGCCGTTTGCTGCACCAATTTGGTAACACGCTCAACATCTTTAGCGCCTGGTAACTCCACTAAAATTCTACCGGAGTTCCCCAATCGTTGCAGGTTTGGTTGCGTAACACCAAACTTATCTATACGCTTTCGCAAGACTTCAAAGGCAGATTCGATGGCTTCATCGATCTTACGTTCAAGTACACTTTTCACCTGGTCATTAGTGAAATTACTTTCAATTTGTCCTTCCAGGTTTTTGTTGAAAAAGATCTCCGGAGACGCCAACCTGTTGTCGCCAGGGAGGGCTTCGAACGCCGTAAAGAATGATTCAAGGTAGGTCTCCTGTTCTTGTTTCTGAAGTTGATCTGCACCCTGTAATGCTTGTGTGAATGCACCATTCTTACTATCGTTAGCCAAGCCGCTCAAGATATCCTTGACCGAGACCTGCAGGATCACGTTGATCCCCCCTTTCAGGTCTAACCCACGTTTCAGCTCTTTTTCTTTTGCCGTTTTATAGTCGATTCCCAGAAATTTCTCCACAGTAGCGACAGAATCCAGGTAATTTATTTCGGCCCGGGCACGTTCTTTAGGTTCGGTGTCCGGATACGCACTTTTGGCGTACTCCTTGGCATCGTTCTCTACACTGGTCGCAATGAAAGTGAAGGAGAGTTGGTATAAGCTCACCATTCCAAAGAGCAGCGCAAATACGGTAATTAGTCCTTTATTTTGCATTATTCGTTTTTTTGAGTCGGAATTTGGAAGAGGTAAATTTTGATTTTTACCATGCCATCCGACAATTGTTTTAAATATTTAAAATGATCTTGATGAAATTTCAATCATGGGTAAAACGCTCAAATTGCATTTATTGATTCGACTACCATGATCAGAAAGTTTTGTTTAGGATCCTTAAATACTGCAGTTTGGCAATCCCCACGACCGCTGTCCAGGAGATCATCACAGCATTAAATCCATAGAGTAGCTGGCCCGGCTCGAACCTCCGGGATGTTATGAGAAGAATGGTCTATGTGCAGTGCATTATTACGATGCACAACATAAGACACATTTACAGTAGTATTCTCGCTTCGGAAATCAATTCTCTCCTGTGCGAGATAGTCGGATGGGTTAAAAAACCGCCATCGAACCGGATCCAACTCGGGTATGAAGCCATTCGCATCCAAATCGGTGTTTTTGGAACCTTGGATCTCTGTGACATCCAGGACATACTTAGTGGATTTACCTTGAGAAGGAAACTCCGGAACTTCTTCGTTATCTACACCGAATATGTTATAAACAAGAAGGAGATTATTGTTAGAAGAAAGGATATTCTTCACAACGGAAACGGCGACATCACTGTAATAAGTGATCTCTAGTTTACCATGCTCATCTTGTAGCACCTGGATTCCTTCGGCACCGATGGATCGCAGCTGGTCAATTACGACTTCAACCGCATCGCTGGCCTCTTCGCAAGAGATGTCTTCGCCATTGAATTGTACAACAATTTCCTGATTTGGTACTGTATTGCGTTCCAGGCCTATTCCGAAGAATGCAAGGACAAGAATGAGTGCACTAAAGTACCATTTGGAAATCATGCGCCAAATATAGAAAAATAGGACGGTAAATAAGTAGTTTAGGAATTATAATCTATGGTTATCTGCTCACAATTAAAATTCAAGCAAACCATTGGTCTTACTCACTCCGTCTGCACTTTCTTCCATGTGAGCTTTCTCTGCCTCGTTCAATTCCAGCGCTACGATCTTTTCAATGCCATTACGTCCCAGGATAACAGGTACCCCGATACAGAGGTCGTTGAGTCCGTATTCACCTTCTAAAAACGTGGAACATGGGAACATCTTTTTCTGATCACAAGCAATCGCCTGGACCAATCCTGATACGGCAGCTCCAGGAGCATACCAGGCGGAAGTACCCAGCAATTTGGTGAGGGTTGCCCCACCTACTTTGGTATCTTCTTTAACCTGTGTAAGTCTTTCTTCGGAAATGAATTTGCTAACCGGAACACTGTTTCTGGTAGCCAATCTTGTTAAAGGCACCATTCCTTTATCACTATGTCCACCTATCACCATTCCGTCCACGTCACTAATGGGGGCGCCCAGTGCTTCGGCCAGACGGTACTTGAAGCGTGCACTGTCCAATGCTCCTCCCATTCCAATGATCCTGTGTTTGGGCAAATTTGTTGTTTTATGTACCAAATAGGTCATCGTATCCATGGGATTACTCACCACGATAATGATGGTCTTCGGGGAATGTTCGATCAAGCTTGCAGAAACGCTCTTTACGATCCCAGCGTTGATCCCGATCAATTCTTCCCGGGTCATTCCAGGTTTACGCGGAATTCCTGAGGTAATCACGCAGATATCACTTCCTGCCGTCTTGGAATAATCATTGGTTGTACCCGTGATCCTGGTATCGAAACCATTTAAGGAGGCAGTTTGCATCAAGTCCATGGCCTTTCCTTCGGCATAACCTTCTTTGATGTCTAAAAGGACTACTTCACTTGCAAAATCCTTGATGGCGATATATTCGGCGCAACTTGCACCTACGGCTCCTGCGCCTACTACTGTTACTTTCATGAAACTTTTCTTTGGTTGATAAATTTTCGGAAAACAAAAATACGATTATCTGCCATAAATTCGACACATCTCGCTAAAAACAAAGGCCCATTCCGAAGAAATCGAAATGAGCCCGGTAGTATTGTTCAACTTAACTTAGGCGTCGATGTTGGCGTAAACCGCATTCTTCTCGATGAATTCACGACGAGGTGGAACTTCATCACCCATAAGCATAGAGAAAATTCGATCGGCTTCCGTACCATTGTCGATAGTAACCTGTCGCAATGTTCGGAATTCCGGATTCATGGTAGTATCCCACAATTGCTCGGCATTCATCTCCCCCAATCCTTTGTAACGTTGAATATTGGCAGAACCACCAAATTTCTGAACGATCATATCCCGTTGCTCATCATCCCAGGCGTATTCCTTCTTATTGCCCTTCTTAACAAGATATAATGGTGGTGTTGCAATATAGACGTGGCCTGCTTCAATAAGGTCTTTCATATACCTGAAGAAGAAAGTAAGGATCAAGGTGGCGATATGACTTCCATCCACATCGGCATCACACATGATAACGATCTTATGGTAGCGCAGTTTCTCAAGGTTCAGGGCTTTGCTATCTTCTTCGGTGCCTATGGTCACCCCCAGTGCAGTGAAGATATTTCGAATCTCTTCATTTTCAAACACTTTGTGCTGCATGGCCTTTTCCACATTCAAGATCTTACCCCGAAGTGGCAGGATGGCCTGGAAATTTCGATCACGGCCCTGCTTAGCAGTCCCTCCTGCGGAGTCACCCTCTACCAGGAATACTTCACATTTCTCCGGATCTTGTTCTGAGCAATCGCTCAGTTTCCCGGGAAGTCCTCCCCCACTCATCACTGTCTTGCGTTGCACCATCTCCCTCGCTTTACGCGCAGCATGGCGTGCCTGGGCGGCGAGGATCACCTTTTGTACAATGATCTTGGCATCGTTGGGGTGTTCCTCCAGGTAGTTCTCCAGCATTTCAGAAACCGCCTGACTCACGGCGGCAGTCACATCACGGTTACCCAATTTTGTTTTAGTCTGCCCTTCAAATTGTGGCTCGGCGACTTTTACGGAAACGATGGCCGTAAGTCCTTCGCGGAAATCATCTCCCGAAATATCGAACTTCAACTTATCGAGCATTCCCGAAGAATCGGCATATTTTTTCAAGGTAGTGGTAAGTCCTCTACGGAATCCACTCAAATGGGTTCCTCCCTCGTGAGTATTGATATTGTTTACGTAGGAATGCAGGTTTTCGTTGAAGGAAGTATTGTATACCATGGCCACTTCCACAGGAGTACCACTCTTTTCGCCTTCCATGGCGATCACATCTCCAATGAGTGGCTCACGGTTGCCGTCGAGGAAACGAATGAATTCCTTCAAACCTTCCTCGCTATAGAAAACTTCGCTTACATAATCTCCATTATCTTCTTTATGGCGCTTATCGGTAAGGGTAATGGTGATCCCTTTATTGAGATAGGCTAATTCACGCAACCTGCTTGCTAACGTATCGTAATTGTATTCGCGGGTAATTTTGAAGATCTGTGAATCGGGCCTAAACGTGACAACAGTACCACGCTCGTCTGTGGTTCCCACAGATTTAACCGGATAGAGGATTTTACCACGTTCATATTCCTGCTCCCAAACTTTCCCATCACGGTAGACTGTGGCTTTGAGATGTTCGGAAAGTGCATTTACACAACTTACTCCCACTCCATGCAATCCTCCGGAAACTTTGTAGGAATCCTTGTCAAATTTTCCTCCTGCCCCAATTTTAGTCATTACCACCTCCAAAGCGGAAACACCTTCCTTTTTGTGTATATCGACGGGGATTCCACGGCCGTTATCTTTCGTGGTGATCGAGTTATCTTCATTGATCACAACACTGATGGTATCGCAGTGTCCTGCAAGGGCTTCATCGATGGAATTATCCACTACTTCATAGACCAAATGGTGTAATCCTCGCACCCCTACATCTCCAATATACATGGATGGCCGCATGCGCACATGTTCCATCCCTTCCAACGCCTGAATATTATCTGCGCCGTAATTGGTTTTTTGCTGTTTATCGCTCATATATTTTAGGTTGTTTGACTCTGTATTTCAGTAACAGACAAATATAACCAAATCGCCTATCAATTCAAGGGTTTCGGGAATTTATCGATGTTAAGTTATTAACAAAATTATGTGAAAAAAGAGTCGGATTTTTGCCACATTTCATGATGAAAAAAATTACTGTAAGCGTGGGGGGTGAAATGCGACTTAATTTTTATTGAAAATCGGAATTTTTACTACTATTTATTCATTTCAAAAGAAAATTACCGCTACCTTTAATAAAAAATTAATCTCATGAAAAAAATTACATTAATTCCACTTGTTTTGCTTGCCTTTTTCTTTGTTTTCAGTACACAAACACAGGCTCAAAATTTTTCTAAACTGGATGTGAGCCCTTTGGACATTGCTTCTTATCCTACCAGTCACCGGGACTCCAACAAACTCATCAAAATTACCTACAGCAGACCTCAGTTGAAAGGCCGCAAATTGTCGAAACTAGCCCCAGCAGGGAAAGTGTGGCGAACCGGAGCGAACGAAGCCTCGGAACTCACCTTGTACACCGATATGAAATTGGGTGATAAAAAGATAAAAGCCGGAACCTATACGTTCTATACTATCCCCGGTGAAACTACCTGGACTGCAATCATTAATTCCGATACAAACGTTTGGGGATCTTATTATTACAACGAGAGCAAGGACGTAGCACGCATCTCCGTTCCTGCGACAACTTCGGAGGAATCTCTTGAAGCCTTTTCAATTGTATTTGAAGAGAGCGATGCAGGAGTAGCTATGCACCTGGGTTGGGGGAACGTTCGTCTGGCCGTCCCATTCAGTAAATAGTAATTCAACAAAACGGATTTCCTAGCACCAGTAGTTGAAAAAGAGGAATACGCTCTAGAGTTCTACGGAATATTGAGATACTTGTGTGTCTGTAATGAAACCACCCATTTCGGGTTTTGCATTACGTAATCCACTATGAGCGGAATCATCTTCTCTCGCTTACTCCATTCAGGTTGCAGATACAATTTGCAGTTCGCGCCAACCTTGGACGCTTGTTCTTCGGCGAAAATGAAATCGGCTTTGTTGTAAACGATCACTTTAAGTTCATCGGCCTTTCCGTAGATCTCATGCGTTGGAAGTTTCAATTTTTTTGGAGAAAGACAGATCCAGTCCCAAGTACCTGTAAGCGGATAGGCCCCGGAAGTTTCAATGTGGGTATCCAGGCCCAGGTCTTTTAGTTGATTGGTAAGGGGGTTCATATTCCACATCAAGGGTTCGCCCCCCGTTACTACAATCGTTTTAGCATAGCTGGCAGCATTTTCAGCAATAGAATCGATGGAGGTAGGTGGATGGATATTTGGGTTCCAGCTCTCTTTCACATCACACCAATGGCAACCCACGTCACAGCCACCCACTCTAATGAAATAGGCAGCGGTGCCCTTGTGATACCCTTCTCCCTGGATGGTGTAAAATTCCTCCATTAACGGAAGCATTTTACCCGCATCGACCAACTCTTTTACTCCCTGCTCCATGCTGCAAAAATACTATTTAGGAAGGTTTTCAACCGTATAAATCCAAAAAAAGAACCTCGCGATACTCAGGTATTTCTCTAATGACTCCAAGGCTCTGTATTGCGATCAATAATTTGGTGAACGATGTCTTCAGATGAGCTTTCTGATACACTTTTGGGCGCGTGGCTTTTTCTTCGGAATTTAAGCCTACAAACCGAAACCACTAGATTGAAATTGAATAAGCCCTAGCAATCCAATGTCTTGGCTTCATGGCTGAATCGGATTAATTGGTCGAAAACCAATAGGAGATCGGTAATTTTCAATAGGTAATATTTCAGAAGCTAACCTACAATCCCTATTTTTATCAAAATTTTTCAGATGGCAGATCGACAACAATTTTTCGACTATATAAATTCGGGGTATAAAACAAAAGGAGAGGCGATTACACTGGGTGCCGCAATGCTCGATGGGGAGACCGTGACCAACGCATTGGTAAAGGTGCCTCTTAAAACCATGAACCGTCACGGGCTTATTGCCGGAGCCACGGGTACGGGAAAAACGAAAACCCTGCAGGTACTTGCCGAAAATCTTTCAGAAAAGGGAGTGCCGGTACTCCTGATGGATATGAAGGGAGACTTGAGCGGTATCGCAGAGCCAAGTCCGGGTCATCCTAAGATCGACGAACGACACGCTGCCATTGGAATACCTTTCACTGCAAAAAAATTCCCGGTCGAAATTTTAACCCTCTCCGAACAGGATGGTATTCGATTGCGAGCTACCGTGAGTGAATTCGGCCCTGTACTAATTTCCCGTATTCTGGGTGTTTCTGAAACCCAGGCGGGGATCATATCTATTCTATTCAAATATTGTGACGATAACAAATTACCATTGCTGGACCTGAAAGATTTCAAAAAGATCATTCAGTATTCCACCGAAGAGGGAAAAGAAGAGATCGCCCGAGAGTACGGACGAATCTCACCTGCATCGTCCGGTGCTATTCTAAGAAAGATCGTTGAATTGGAACAGCAGGGAGGGGACCTATTTTTTGGAGAGAAATCGTTCGATACCGATGACCTGCTGCGCGTGGACAAAAATGGCATGGGATATATCAATATTGTTCGCCTGACCGATATTCAGGACAGACCCAAGCTGTTTTCGACCTTTATGCTCTGCCTTCTGGCCGAGATCTACTCTACTTTTCCAGAGCAGGGAGACAGTGGCCGACCGGAACTTGTGATCTTCATCGACGAAGCCCACCTTATCTTCAAGGAAGCCAGCGATGCCTTGCTGGATCAAATTGAAAGTATCGTCAAGCTAATTCGGTCCAAAGGTGTAGGACTGTACTTTGTCACTCAAAACCCTACCGATGTTCCGGATGCAGTGCTCAGTCAGCTGGGATTGAAAGTCCAGCACGCTTTGCGGGCGTTCACCGCCAAGGACAGAAAAGCGATCAAATTGACCGCAGAAAACTATCCATTGTCGGATTATTACAAGACCGACCAGATCTTAACATCTTTGGGAACCGGGGAAGCCCTGGTATCGGCCTTGAACGAAAAAGGCATACCCACACCGCTTGCAGCCACGATGATGCGTGCGCCCATGAGTAGAATGGATGTCCTTGAAAACGACGAATTAGAGTCTCTGGTTAAGGAATCGGATCTGGTCAAGAAGTACAACGAGGAATTGGACCGTGAAAGTGCTTACGAATTACTAGAGAAGAAAATCGAGGTTGCTAACAAAGAAGAAGCCAAGGCGAAGGCTGCGAAGGAGCAAGAAGAAACCAAAAGAAGCAGCTCTCGACGAAGCACTTCCTCACGCAGGAGATCTTCAAAATCCAGCCTGGAAAAAGTACTCACCAGTCCTACAGTGATACGATCTGTACTTGGTATTCTCACTAAAATGATTCGATAATAATTCTAAAATTCCTAGCCAATAACATGAAAAACACGCTTTTTATAGTAGTCCTAATTTCGTTACTGTTCCTCCAGTGTAAGGAAGAAAAAGATCCCTTTTTAATTCAATCGGGCGCTGTTGGTGAACTTACCAAAGACGCTCGCATGAAGCAGGTAGATTCTATTTTTGCCTCAGATTCTATCGTTCCATTAAGCAGTATTCAAAACGCTTTAGGGACCCAGGGCGAAGTGGAGATTTACGACAAGGCCGGCAGCAAACTCTTGCTTCTATCCCCCGAAAACGAATCGGATCCGGATTCTCACATAACCAATATCCAGGTGTTCGATGATCGATTCAGGACAGATAAAGGACTATCGCCCTCTGGCAGCTTCGCCGATGTTAAAGCCAATTACGAAATAGCGAGTATTGAAAATACAATTAATTCGGTGGTTGTCTTCCTGAAAGACAGCGATGTGTACCTTACCATAGATAAAAAAGAACTACCTGAATACTTGAGGTATAATCTGGATGCCAAGGTGGAAGCGTCTCAAATTCCGGATGCCGCCAGGTTTAAATATTTTATGATTGGTTGGGATGCCGACAGCGATTTAGAGTAGTTTCAGGAATAAATAATTCAAAAGTCTTCCTCGTTGGAAGGCTTTTTTTATGCAGGGAATATTAGTACATTACTGTTCAAATTTATCAATCATGAAAATCATACTATTTCTTCTTTTGCCCTGCGCTGTATGGGGCCAGGGTGCCATGAATTATGATGTATCTAATTCGTATCCTTTCGGAAGGTTAAATCCGGATGCACCCAAAGAAACTGCCGACTTCGCCCCCATGATCGGGACCTGTGACTGCATTTCTACTACTCGTAAGGCCGACCAAACCTGGGGAGAGCCACAGAAAATGACCTGGACATTCAAATACATCATGAATGGTATGGGGGTGCAGGATGAAACGCTCAAGGACGATGGAAGTCATTCTGGCAGCATCCGTCAATTCGTAGCAGACAGCAGCCGTTGGTACGTGCATTGGTATTCCAATACAAGTCCCAGTACGACTCTACCTTCCTGGGAAGGAAACAAGCGTGGAGATAGCATCGTGCTTTACAGGGAACAAAAGGCTCCGAATGGGATGGACGGATTCTACCGGCTTACCTTCAAAGACATTACCAACGAAGGGTACAATTGGGTTGGAGAATGGGTAGATACGACCGAAAAATTTGTTTTCCCAACCTGGACCATCGAATGTAAAAAAAGGATGAGATCCAGGAGCAAAGCACGCATCTTGGAGAATGCGGTGAATTTTTCAAAAGCGTATATGAAGAAGGATTCAGATGCGATTGCTAATTTTTATACCGAAGATGCCAAAATATTCCCGAATAACGCCCCAATCATCTCAGGCAGAGAGGACATAAAAAAACGCTGGAGTTTTTTGGAAGGCACCAGGGACCTCTATCACAAGATCACTCCGTTGGAAGTTCTGATTATAGAGAATTATGCATACGATTATGGCCTGTATGAAGGAAGCATCACCTCCAAGGAAGGGAAAGTTTCACAATTCAAAGGAAAATATGTGATTGTCTGGCGCTGGGAGGATGAGGACTGGAAAATCTACCTGGACATATGGAATCGAATTAAATAGACCTATGCTAACCAAAGATGAAAAAAATAAATTCCGCGAAGAACTGTTTCGACATTTGGACGGAATCGCGGTTGCTCCGGTAGCCTTTGCCCTGTATGAAAAGGGTATTTTAGATTTTATTCTGAAGGAAAAAAAAGTTGAATTGTCTAAGCTGGTGGAAACGTTTACGGCGAATGAAGGCTATCTGAACGTGGGATTGCGCATGCTGGCATCACAAGGGTGGCTGGAATACGACATTGCCTCATCGGAAGATGTAATCGTATTGGAAATCAATGACAGGAGTACCCATGCTTTTGAATTAGCTGTGCGTTACGAAGAGGCAGTTAACTTTATGAAGATCTCCGCCGAGTTCCATCCACGGCATTTTGAACAAGATCAATTTTCTCACTTAAATCGGATCTTCAATAAATACAAAAAGGGCGAATACGCCCCAACTTCCGAAGATCCCGAAAAACACAAACTGGAAGCACAGGTTGAAAAACACATTGAAGGGGTATTGGTAGGTCCCATCACGGTATTCCTGGGAATGGACGGCATGTTTCATAAATACTTCATGGAAGCCTCTTTTAGTGCCGATGAGTTCCATGAGGACCCGGAAAACTTCAGTAAGATCCTTGACTTTTTTACGTACTTAGGTTGGTTTCAAAAGAAAAAAGAGAACTATCGTTTCACCGAGCACGGTCTATTCTTTGCACGCAGGTCATCTGCCTACGGAGTCACCGTTTCCTATATCCCCACTTTTCGCCGTGTGGACGAGTTGATGTTCGGAAATGCTTTGATATTTAAGAGTTCCATCCCCTCTTCACACGAGATCCACGTAGATCGGGAGATGAATGTCTGGGGCAGTGGGGGGGCCCATTCAGCATACTTTAAGAAGATCGATGAGATCGTCATTTCACTATTCAATAAGCCAATAGAAGAACAGCCTAAAGGTATTTTAGACATGGGATGCGGCAACGGCGCTTTCTTGATCCACCTGTTCGAAGTGATCGAGCAACGCACCAAACGGGGACCTATGCTTGATGAGCATCCACTTTTCCTGGTTGGTGTTGATTACAACCGGGCAGCATTGAAAGTAACACGAGCCAACCTGGTAAAAGCCGATATATGGGCAAAAGTGATTTGGGGTGACATTGGCAACCCAAGACAACTGGAGGAAGACATACAGGCCAATTACGATATCGATCTCTGTGACCTCCTCAATGTTCGTACTTTCCTGGATCATAACCGCCCTTGGGAAGATCCTCAAAAGATGGAGGAACTATCGGCAAGTAGTTCGACCGGAGCTTTTGTATCGAACGGAAATCGACTGGCCAATTCGGTCGTGGAGCAAAACTTGAAGGAACATTTCGAGAATTGGAAACCGTATATTCATCGATTTGGGCTATTGCTTATCGAATTACACACTCTTGATCCCAAGGTCGTGGCACAAAACATCGGGAAAACAGCAGCTACGGCTTATGACGCAACCCATGGCTTTAGCGATCAATATATATTGGAATTGGAAGTGTTTAACAAGGTCATTTCCGAGATTGGGCTATTCTCTGTCCCGTCACACGCGGCAAAATTTCCAAACAACGAACTTGCTACGGTAAGTATAAATTACCTCATTGAAAAATCAAACTCATGAAAACTTCACTAAGACCGTTCCACCTGGCGATTCCTGTAAATGATATTGAAACAAATCGTGTTTTTTATCGGGACGTGTTGGGTTGCACGGAAGGTAGAAGCAGTGACCACTGGGTTGATTTCGACTTTTTTGGACACCAATTGGTTATTCATTTAAAGGAGAAATCGATTCTTGATAATGGCGATTCGAACCCAGTTGATGGGAAGAATGTTCCCATTCCGCACTTTGGAGTGGTTCTGGATATGGTAACATTCAAGTCGTTTGCCGCACAAATAGGAAAACAGGTAGAGTTTATCATTGAGCCCTATGTGCGATTCGAAGGAAAAATTGGAGAACAGGCGACCATGTTCTTTCAAGACCCTTCGGGCAATGCCCTGGAATTTAAGGCCTTCAAAGATATTAGTCAGTTATTTGCCAAATGATTTTTATTGGCAATCTGGATGTTCTGGATCCACAACGCATGGATCACAAGCGCCAATCTGATCTCCATGGGCCATATGCGCTGGCATCGCGTTTATACTTACAGTAATCTCGTGCGCATTAGAGGGATTCCCCGGTGGAATGTGGCAAATAGTTACCTTCTCTCCTGCATCCGGCTCGCTGTAACTGATAAAAGAATAGGTAACCAGAAGCAATACAGTTAATAGTAATTTCAATGATTTCATGATGAATCAATTTAGTTAGTTCTATGAAGTTAATCAATCTTCTGATAAGTATTAGAAAATTTAGATGAACGTAGGAAAAATAAGACAAAGCGCACACCTCCAGTAATTTATACGTCTTCAGAATATATAGTTATCTTTATTTTTATCTGTAAAAAAATCGAGCGAGAGTTGAACCTTTTATAACAGACCATCTATGAAAACAATTCATCCCAATATCATTCGTCAGATCTTTGTGCTACTCATCGTTTTGGTGATGGGCGGTCTCATATTTCGAGAATTGCTTCCTTATTTTTCCGGAGTATTAGGTGCCATCACGCTTTATGTGCTTTTACGAGGGTGGATGCTCCGGCTGGTGCGCAAAGGATGGAATCCTAATCTAGCGGCTACTTTACTGTGTGTACTTTCGTTTATTGGAATACTGCTTCCCATTTCAGGAATAATCATGCTATTGGGGAATAAAATTGGAAAGGCAGTAAAGAATTCAGAACGAGTGATCTCTGCTTTTAAGACACAGTTGGCGAGTTGGGAAGAACAATTAGGCTACGATCTGGCCTCTCAGATCGACGTGGGTGCGATTTCCTCCTGGCTTTCGAACAATTTACAAAGTTTTGCGGGTAGTACCTTCAATGTTTTCATCGCAATTGGACTTATGTATTTTTTATTGTTCTATCTCTTCACCGACCGGAGGATGATTCAGAATTCGCTGGGTGATTATGTACCGGTTAGCAAGCCTAACCTTAAAGTTATTGGCCGTGAAATACAAGCTATGGTTCGTTCCAACGCTTTAGGAATTCCACTAGTCGCACTTGTCCAAGGAGTTGTGGCATTGATAGGATTTTTACTATTCGGTATACAGGATCCCTTGTTTTGGTTTGTCATTGTCACCATTGGAAGTATGATACCATTTGTAGGCACACTTATTGGAATTTTACCTGTGTTTATCCTGGAGTTATCAACCGGAAATACCTTCCAGGCCTGGGGAATTTTGATCTACGGATTGGTAATTGTTGGCTCATCAGACAATATCATTCGTCTTTATGTGCTTAAGAAGTTAGACAATGTGCATCCCCTAATTACTTTAATAGGGGTGATCGTTGGGGTGCCACTCTTTGGATTTATCGGTTTGATATTTGGGCCTTTGTTAATCAGTTTATTTTTAGTGTTACTTACCATTTATCGGAAGGAATACTTGCAGGAAGACGAACAGGGAGCCGAAGATGAAGTTCCGGAGGCCGCTGCCTCCAACGAGAACGACCAATCGTAATTTACTATGCGTTCAGAAAAGAAAAAGAAGGCCGACTTAAATAAAATTGACGAAGCGTCCTTCAAAGAGGAAGTTACTCATATTGATGAAAAAGATGTAGAGATCATTTTTCAGAATGAAGAAAAAATACATCGGAAAGTTAAGCGGAAAGGTCCGTTGAAAAAGTACATCGATGTGGTGCGATTGATGTTCTCGATGGTAAAAGATTATAAACAAGGAACCTATCGTGAGGTGCCCTGGAATACGATTGCGAGTATTGCGCTTGTCTTACTTTATGTGCTCAATCCACTGGATATTATTCCAGACTTTTTGCCTGTTTTTGGCTTGTTGGATGATGCCAGTGTTTTGGCCTTAGCGCTTAAACTAATAAAGAATGATCTTGATCTATATGCCGAATGGAAGCGTTTACCGGGGAATTAGCGCTTTCTGCGTAATTCGCGAGCCAACAGGGTGTTTTTAAGCAGCATGGCGATAGTCATGGGTCCTACTCCACCTGGTACCGGGGTAATGAACGATGCCTTCTTACTCACATTATCGAAATCCACATCTCCCTTGAGGACATAACCGCGTTCGCGGCTGGCATCCGGAACGCGGGTGATACCAACATCGATGATCACGACTCCTTCCTTGACCATATCGGCTTTCACGAATTCTGGTACACCCAGGGCCGAAATAATGATATCTGCCTGCCGGGTAATATTCGCTATATCTTTTGTGCTACTGTGGGTTAAGGTAACTGTGCTATTCCCCGGCCAGCCTTTTCGGCTCATTAAAATGCTCATCGGACGACCTACAATATGCGATCTACCAATAACTACCGTATGCTTTCCTTTGGTCTCCACTTTGTATCGCTCGAGTAATTCCAGTATTCCGAAGGGAGTAGCAGGAATGAAAGTACTCATATCCAAGGCCATTTTACCAAAATTTTCCGGGTGAAATCCATCCACATCTTTGCTGGGGTCAACGGCCATTAACACTTTTTGTTCATTGATCTGTGGTGGTAAAGGCAACTGAACTATGAAGCCATCGATCTCATCATCTTGATTTAGCTCATCGATCTTATTGAGAAGTTCTACTTCGGTAGTGGTGTGTGGAAGTTTTATGAGCGTTGATTCGAAGCCAATTCGCTCACAGGCTCTCACTTTACTTCCAACGTAGGTTAAACTCGCACCATCTTCACCCACCAGAACAGCCGCCAGGTGTGGTACTTTCTCACCTTGGTCTTTCATCTTTTGGACTATTGCCGCGATTTCGTCCTTTATGTCGTTGGATATTTTTTTACCGTCGAGGAGCGTCATTAAGTATTGATTATTAGTTTATCTCATTTTTCCCATCATCTGCATCATTTTTCGGCCACCACCACCCTGCATCATTTTCATCATCTTGCTCATTTGATTGAATTGTTTCAATAGCTGATTCACCTGTTGAACCGAGGTCCCGCTTCCTTTTCCAATTCGTTTCTTCCGTCGGGCATCGATGATCGAAGGTTTGCTGCGCTCTTCAGGAGTCATGGAGTGAATAATCGCTTCTATATGCTTGAAGGCGTCATCATCTATATCCATGCCTTTCAAGGCCTTTCCAGCTCCTGGGATCATACCAACCAGGTCCTTCATACTTCCCATTTTTTTGACCTGCTGAATTTGCTTCAGAAAATCGTCAAACCCAAATTGGTTTTTCGCGATCTTTTTCTGAAGTTTTCTGGCTTCCTCCTCATCAAATTGCTCCTGGGCTCGTTCCACGAGGGATACCACATCTCCCATCCCGAGGATACGATCTGCCATACGCGCGGGATGAAATACATCGATGGCGTCCATCTTCTCTCCGGTTCCAATAAATTTGATGGGCTTGTCCACCACACTTTTGATTGAAATGGCAGCACCACCCCGGGTATCACCATCCAGCTTGGTTAACACAACTCCCTCAAAATTGAGCCGGTCGTTAAAGGACTTGGCCGTATTAACAGCATCCTGTCCCGTCATTGAGTCTACTACAAAAAGGGTTTCCTGAGGTTTAATGGCTTTATGGATGTTGGCAATCTCGGTCATCATTTCTTCATCAACAGCCAGACGACCCGCGGTGTCGACAATAACTACATTGAAGCCATTCTGTTTCGCATGTTTCAAGGCATTTTGAGCGATCTCCACCGGGTTCATATTCCCCTCCTCGCTATAAACTTCAACACCTATCTGCTCACCTACTACGTGTAATTGATTAATTGCCGCCGGACGATAAACATCACAAGCAACTAACAGGGGGTTCTTGGACTTCTTCGATTTAAGGAAGTTGGCCAACTTACCGGAAAAGGTAGTTTTACCACTACCCTGCAAACCAGACATGAGGATGATTGTAGGAGTGCCTCCCAGGTTGATCCCTTCGGTCTCACCTCCCATAAGTTCGGTAAGTTCGTCCTTAACAATCTTCACCATGAGCTGCCCCGGCTGCAAGGTTGTCAGTACATTCTGGCCCAGCGCCTTTTCCTTCACACGATTGGTGAAATCTTTAGCAATCTTAAAGTTAACATCGGCATCAAGAAGTGCTCTTCTCACCTCTTTCAAGGTCTCTGCCACATTCACTTCAGTAATACTACCATGTCCTTTAAGAACATGAAGTGCTTTATCCAGCTTATCGCTTAAATTATCGAACATCTTTTCCTGTGCATTTTAGAAGGCGTAAAGATACGAATTGAGCAGGGAGTGGCAAAGGGATGAATTCCTTTGTTTATGAAGTAAAAGTTGAATTGGTTCCCAATAAAAAATTGGGTTTGCATTAGTCCCTTTTGGCTGGAACCTGGATAGTAAAAGTGGTCCCACTGCCCTGTTCGCCGGAGACCACGATAGTGCCTCCATGACGTTCAACAAAATCCTTGCATAGTATTAATCCCAGGCCAGTTCCTTTTTCACCTGAAGTACCAACGGTACTTATCTGTCTGTCGAGTTCAAATAGTGTATCCATCTCGAATTGTGACATTCCAATTCCCTCATCCTTGATTTGGATCTCGATCACATCTTCTAACGCGCGAGCAGATATCTGAATTATTCCGCCAGGCTCACTGAACTTTATGGCGTTGGAAACTAAGTTCCTGAACACTGTCCTCATCATGTCTTCATCGGCCAGTAGTTCGATATCTTTTTCAATTTTCGGTTCAATTTTTATATTTTTTTCTCTCGCCAAGGGTTCAAAAACTGTGATGATTCGCTCTACCAGCACATTTAGGTCGAGAAATTGAGGGCGGAAATCGATGTCGCCGGTCTGTGACATGGCCCAGCGCAAAAGATTGTTTAGTAATTCGACGGTGCTTTGGGTAGATTTTGAAAGGCGCTCTATCAAATCATTTAGATTGTCATCCGGGACTTTTTCCTCCTTCAGTAAATATATTAATCCCTCGATGGCATTCAGGGGTTGTTTCATATCATGACCTATGATAGAAAAGAACTTGTTTTGAGTCTGGGTTAATTTCTTCAGTTCCTCATTTTGTTTCTGCATATCTTCTCGTCGTCGTTGAAGCAAAAGATTGGAATACTCCAACTTAGCATTTAGCTTCAGAAACCTTCCTATTTGCCAGGTCACGGCCAACGCAAGGAGTGCGATCACCAGATAAGCTATAAATAGTACAATAGAGATGTCATCATAAGCGCTCGCTGGCTCTTTATAGGCAGTTCCAATCCGGAACTCATAACCATAGAGCTCCACATTGCTGTAAATAAATTCTTCCGGGTCCAGGTCGAAATTTTTATAATATTCTACATCCACCAAGGTGTTATAGACCTTCGTGTCATCGTAAATGCGCTCTCGGTCGAAATCATGTCCATCCTGGGTTTGAAAGTGAAAGACATATGCACCGGACTCTTCATCTTCATACACTACGTTCAACATGGTTTTCAAGCTCAGAATTGGAGATACATAACCCGTGGTTACATTATTTCTACTCACTCTGAAATTCAAGGGCAGGCCAACCCATTCTTCAATCAAGTTAATAGGAGGGAAAATGCGAAGTGAATCTTGTTGCATCATCGCATTCAGTCTTCGAATTTTTTCCTCTGAACGAAGAGAGAACACTGTTCTGCCCACCAAATCGTCTGGATTGATTTGGCTGCGTGTAAAGGACTGCCGAAAAACGTGCGATGTATCGATGTAGGATACCACCACCGAATCTGTACTTCCAATATCCTGAAACTGGTTTTGAACGAATTTTTGAAATTGCGAAGCCGTTGGCAGTTCATTAGAGATATCCATGAACGATCTCATTCCTGAAACTATTCCTGCAAACTTGTCCACGGAGCTTTTAAATCGCTCGATCGCCTGATTGTGCTTATAAATGAGTCTGGATTCTCTTGCTTCGGTTTCGTTTTGACGATAATCGTTGTCCAAATAATAAACAAACAAACCGCCAAGAAAGAGGGAAATTGCAAAGATATACCAGGGATAGTGTTGGCTTTTAAACATTGAGTCTTACAAGGTTTGGGGGCTTGAAATGTACACAATAAAACGGTACCAAAGAAAAGGATAAGCCTAATTATTAGGATGTTTATCGAAAACCGTACTCGCAACTGTGATAACTGATATGAGCAAATAGTACTATTTGAACAATTCATAAAGCTATAACAAATTGCGTATATTGAATTAAATTAATATACACTTCATATGTTCCTGGGAATTTTAACTTCCATCCTTATTGGGGCTGTAGTGGGTGCTGTCGTAGCAGTGCTTTATATGGTCATTACCAAGAAGAATAAAAAATAATTATTTATACCGCCCTTTCAGGTGAGTATCCTCAATGGTTGTAAACAATTGAAATCATGAATTATTCGATTAGAAATCTATTTCACATCAACGCCGCTCGTAAAGTGGTGTATGAGGCTATTAGTACTATAAGCGGCCTTTCCAATTGGTGGACGGTACAAACCGAAGGTGATGCCTCGGTAGGTGGTAAAATCCAGTTCGATTTTGGTGACTTTAAGGGGCCACTAATGAAAGTCGTAGAGGCCGTGACTAATGAAAAGGTGGTATGGGAATGTGTAAAAAGCGATCACGGATGGTTAGGTAACAGGTTTACCTTTTTATTGGACGAAAATGAAGGAAAGACCAGGCTAAGATTCTCCCATGAGGGATGGGAGGAGGATGGTGACTTTTATGCGATCTGCAGTTTCAGCTGGGGGCGTTATCTTGAAAGTCTCCGACAGTATTGCCAAACCGGAACTGGAGAAGCGTTTGGAAGTCCGAACTACCGAACGTAGCTGAACAAGTTATAGAAAAGGTTCCAGGAGTGGTGATGAGATCATGAAATCGTTTTGGATCACTTCAACAAGATTTTCTTCGTAACAATCTTTTATTGCTTTATTGATTTTTTTATAATAACTTGTTATTCAATTTATTATGCGTTTTGCCCTTCCGGGATTTCAGTGCTATTTGTTCACTGGATACCTAATCTACCAAGCTTCCTTTTTGCTATGAGAATTCGAATTTTTCGTGTAAAAGCGATATTATCGATCGATACCTGTAACCAATTAATAACCATTAATAATCAATTTAATATGAAAACTATGAAACCAACATTATTAGGAACTATTCTATTGCTATTCATGACCATCCATTCATTCGGCCAGAAAGCTACCCAGAGTTACACCATTCATGTGGATTATGTGAAACCCTCGATGACCATGGAATATGAAAAAATTAGTAAAGAACTTGTGGCTGCAAGTAAAGCCCATGGGTTGAATGTAGGCTGGCTCGCCATGGTTACGGAAGGTTTCGATTACTATTATGTGACGCCCATCCCTAACATGGCCGAATTGGACAAAAATTGGTTTGCCCCTTTGGCAGAAAAAATGGGCAAGGAAAAATTAGCCGACCTTTTTAGCCGAATGGACAAGTGCTATGACGATCATGTAAATTACATCCTGAGTATGGATTCTGAACTTTCATACATGCCGAATGGGCTCACGCAAACTCCACAAGGGCAGCCGTTCAGAAAAAATACGATCTATTATATCGCACCTGAAAATTATTCCAAGGCGGAACAATTGGCGAAAGACTATAAAACACTATTCGCTCAAAAAAACTCCGCAGTTCATTACCGTGTATACCGCAGTGGTTATGGTACCGAAGGAACCTATTTCATGGTGGCCGTTGCTGCTAAGAATGCTGCCGACTATGAGCGCATGAGTGCCGCAAACCAACAACTTCTTGGTAAAGAAGGTGCTGCCCTGAATGTTCGAATGATGAGCCTTATTAGTGATATGAAGACCATTACCGGATATATTCGAGAGGACTTGTCGTACAGACCAATGAAATAACTAAAACAACAACGATCATGAAAAATCTAATTTTATTTTTAATGATGGCAGGACTTCTTGTAGCCTGCCAGGACAATAAACCGGCCAGGTACTCCCAGTCGGGAGCTGAAATCGATCTGGTTAAATCCCTTGTGAGCGATTATGAAAATGGAAACTGGGAAAGCTGGAAGACCCATTATGGCGATACAGCCAAGATATTTCACAACACCAAAGACAATGGTCTCTCCCCCGATGAAGCCATGAAGGTGATGAAAGCGAACCTCGAAGGAATTGCCTCTTATGGTTTTTTGGATGATGAAGGTGATATGGAAAGAGTGATCGATGACAAAGGCAGAACCTGGGTCAACTTTTGGGGGAACTGGAAAGGTGTTATCGCAGCAAATAATAAGGAGATCGTAACACCGGTACACGTCACAGTGCAGATTGTAGACTCTCTTATCGTTCGGGAATATGGCTATTGGGACAACGCTCCCATGATGCAGGCAATGATGGAAATTGAAGCGGCTGCGAAAGCCGCAGAGGCCGAATCTCAAGAATAAAGAATACTAAACCTCCCGTAATTGGGAGGTTTTTTTATGAGAAGTTTGCAGCAATTCTATTTGGATTAAATAGCTATCTTTAGCCTTCATCAAAAATTTATTCCAACTCATGAAAATTGTAATATCCTTTATAACACTGTTCGCTATTTCTTGCTCGATCTTTGGACAATCTGAGAAAGAGATGGTCATAAACACCATCGATAAAAACAGTATCCAGGGGCACATTTACTTTCTCGCAGATGATCTACTGAAAGGGAGAGAAACAGGAACCCCGGAAAATAAGATAGCAGCGTCTTACCTGGCAAATACCCTGCGTAGCTATGGTGTAATGCCAAATCCACTTACCGGAACCTACTACCAGGAAGTTCCTCTTACAAAGGTTGAACCGCCTAAACGAGTGAATCTCGAGGTAAATGGTAAGTCGATAAAGAAGAAGGTTGTTTTAAAGCAAGACAAAATTAATTTTGAGGGCCAACTGGTATTTCTTGGATATGGCTTGGGTGCCGACTACAAAGGGCAGGATGTTTATAAAAAGGTGGTGGTGGTAGAAGGAGGTAGTCCAAATGCGAAAGATGTGCGAGCTGCTTTTGGACTTCGAGAGCAAAAAGCCGAATTAGCACGTAGAAATGGCGCAGCTGGGTTGATAGAATTAATCAAAACCAATAATGAGACCTGGGGGTTCATCGAACATAATTTCAATGCTCCGCGCGTTGCGATAGCATCGGAAAATGATAAAAGAATGAAGGGAGATATGGCCTTTGCTCATGTATGGGCTCAAGATGAATACGGAAGCTTAGCACTGGACTTGCAAAAGGGGACACACCGTGTAAATTTAGTAATACAAAATACTCCGGAAGAATCGATTAGCTCCAATAACGTTGTTGGCGTGGTAGAGGGGACCGATCCTATCTTAAAGAATGAATACATTATCTATTCGGCCCATTATGACCATGTAGGTATTGGTAAGGCAGACGAGACTGGTGATGAGATTTACAATGGAGCACGTGATAATGCTGTTGGTACCACCACAGTACTAAGTATGGCAAAAAATCTCGCAAAATATCCAACCAAGAGATCGGCACTGTTCATTTTGTTTACCGGTGAAGAAAAAGGCTTGCTTGGCAGTAGTTTTTACGTTGAAAACCCCGTGATCCCATTGGAACAAATGGTTTATTGTTTTAACAGCGATAACGGAGGTTATAACGATACTACTGTAGCAACCATCATTGGCTTACCCAGAACCACGGCGGCGCAAAATATCAAAGATGCGGCCCAGGCGTTTGGATTGACGGCTATAGATGATCCCGCCCCGGAACAGGGACTTTTTGATCGTAGTGATAATGTACGTTTCGCTGCGAAGGGCATTCCTGCGCCTACCTTTTCCATGGGTTTCCGATCTTTTGACGGTGAGGTGACAAAATATTACCATCAACCCGGCGATCATGCAGATTCTATGGACTATGACTATTTGGAAAAATTTTTCAGAGCCTATGTGCTGGCCGGAAGAAATATTGCCAACGACCCGGAAACTCCTTTTTGGACCGCGGGTGATAAATACGAACAGGCAGGTAAAAAGCTATACAAACAATGACGATCCTTTTGTCATCAATTTATCTGGTATGCTTCAGCTAAGGTTTAAGTACAAGGTCAAATTTTAAAGAGCACCAATTGATCGGTACCTGAACCCATCTCATCCAGGGTGATCGAATCATCGTTAAATCCTGTGACATCCCAATTCTTGTTTAGGTCGTCCAAGGGGATTTGTGTTCCGAAGTCCAGGGATAAGTCTGGTTCGTCTGTTCCGGTGACCTCCCAACTTCCATAGTAGGTGTAGATACCCCTGGATGCCACTGCTATTCCCCCATTTTCGAAGGCGATCTCATATCCCACATAATTAGAGGTTTCATCGTTGCCATCATCCAAGAAACTTTCTATACCCCATAGCCCGGACTGTAGCGTAGTTACTAGTAATTGCCCGTTCCCGGAAGTACAGTTTATAGCCGGATCACGCCCAAAATAAAGGTAATCATAAGCTTCCCCCGAACTATTCGCAACTTTTAATTTCATACGTTGACTTGAGGAATTGAAAATAACCCAAGTATGATTGAGATTTTCCAAGGGGTCGTTCGGGTCGATACAATCGAAAAAAAGTTCGAGGATCCATTCATTTGCTACTAACTCCATCGACCAGGTGCCATTCCGCACCTCTGAATAAGTCGTAGCGGTCAATGTACCGTCGCTGCTGAACTCAAATATATATCCCAAATACTCACAGGTACTGTCTGCGCCGTCTTCGTTTAACAAATTCACATACCAATCTCCCTTCAGCAAATATGCCAGAAATTTGTCTGCATCAATTCCCTCATCTAAGTCACAGTTCACCTGGTTCATCAACACCAGCAATTCGTCATTATTCTGAATTACATTGCTAATACCATCCACAACAACCACCATGGGATATTTTATGGTGATATAATTATCCTCGTCCAGGTAATTGAGATACCAGAACCATTCGGCATTGTTGTTAAGTGAAACTAAACCGGTTTCTTCCGTGATATGGTCGTAGGTATAACACTGAATAGGATATATGAAGTCAACACAGGTATAGGTGTCATCTACCTCATTCACACAAGCTTCAATGATCCCGGTAAGTACTTGCAAGCTCCCAACTTCTATATCCTGGTAATCCTCGAAGATCACTCGAATAGGAAAGACGATCTCCAATGTGTCAATATCATTTTCAAATGAGTTGAATATATCCAATATAAGCTGGTAATCACTTGGCTGTTGAATAATTACTTCCTGACCGTTTACAATGACCGTTACGGGCAGAGAAACCGAAATACAACCATTTCCATCAATAATATTATCCAGATAGCCATTATTCTGAGAAGCACTCAATAACATCCCAGTGAGTACCGAATCTAGTGCAATGGTCTCTTCATCATTGGTATCATCAATAAATTCCTGTTTCTCTTTCTGACAAGCAGTGAGAGAAACCGTTAACAGAACTACAATAATGATTTGTTTGATAAAATAGCGCATAAAATATAGTCGCCCGATTTACTCATATAACAGTTATATGCCCTTCCACCCTACTAAAATAAAGGGTTTTTATTTCATTGGCCGAATTAATTTGCTATTTTCAATCTTCGATTTAGGCCTCATTTCAGAGACTATTCGCTAACATTAAGTATTTGGAGTTCAATATATCCAATGAGTAAGACCAATCACGTTTGTGAAGAGGCTGTTTTCGCTCGAATATACCAGGAGCACAGCAAGGCCATTTGGAATTTCATCTATTTCAAATGCGGTAATATGGCGCAAGCCGACGATCTCGTTCAGGAATCCTTCATCAAACTGTGGCAAAATTGCGCCAAAGTTCCGCAGGAAAAAGCTAGAGCATTCCTCTACAAAGTTTGTAACAACCAATTTTTGAATGAAGTAGCCCATCAAAAGGTTGTTTTCAAGTATCAGCAGCAGTATATCGAGAAAACCAATTTGGAGTCACCCCAATTCGTGCTTGAGCAACAGGAATACCATCAAAAGTTGGAAAAAGCTATAAGTAATCTTAGCGAAATTCATAGAACTCCTTTTCTACTAAATAGAATTGAAGGGAAGAAATACCGGGAAATCGCAGAAATTCTTGATATATCTATCAAAGCAGTGGAAAAAAGAATGAGCCTGGCGCTTGCCGCCCTCCGAAAAGAAATTGAAGGAATTTGACAAAGTTGGTAGGGTGTAGCGCCCTTGAACTGTTTACATAATGAACTATGAATGAAGAACGATTGTTGCACAAGTATTTAAATGGTACGGCCAACGAGGTGGAAATTAACCACTTGAAGGCCAATCCCAAGTATGCTGCCTATTTAAATATTGCGGAGGCTTCCAAGGGATTGACAACTCCGCCGTTTGAACAGGACAAGCACTATCAAGCCATCCTTTTGCAAAAAGGCCAAAATCCTACTCTGCGTAAAATGAATAGGTCAAAATGGGTGATTCGATCGGCTGCAGCAGCATTGTTACTGTTCCTGGGATATTGGTTTGTAACCAGTTTTGATACGCATGTCCAAACCGATATTGCTCAAAAAGAGCTCATCCGGTTACCGGACGGTTCCCAGGTCCATTTGAATGCTAAGTCAGAAATATCGTATCGAAAATTTAACTGGGATAATGAACGTACACTTGTATTGGACGGAGAAGCTTATTTCAAGGTCGAAAAAGGATCCTCTTTTAGCGTACAAACCAATCGTGGATTAGTACAAGTATTGGGTACCGAGTTCAACGTGTATTCCCGTCATAACAACCTGCTGGTTCATTGCTATGAAGGACTAGTCCAGGTATTACTTCAAAACAAAACCATTGAACTCCCTGCTGGCTCAACCTTGAACTTTACGGCTAAAAATGAGCTGGAACAAAACACCACAACCGACGTCTCTCCTAATTGGATTGCTCATGAAAGTACTTTTGAAAATGTATCCTTATCTTTAGTACTGGAAGAATTACAAAGACAATATCCAATTAAGATAATCTCCCAAAATATTGTAGATAAGAATTTTACGGGAAGCTTTACGCACAACAACCTGGAAGTGGCCCTTCGCTCCATTTGTGATCCGTTACAATTCGACTTTACGATCGAGGGTGAAGACGTAAGGCTGTATGCTAGAAAAAACAACTAAGCTTTTTTCTTATTTACTCATTCCTCTCCTTTTAATTTCGGGTGCACTTCACGCTCAAGATTCAGGAAAACTTAGTCTCATCTATATTTTAAGCGAACTGGAGACCGAGCATGATGTGCGATTTTCATATGTTCCTTCCGAACTGGAGGAAATAGTGGTTCAGCCTATTCCTCGAGGAAGTACCCTGGATCAGGCCATAGAACACCTTGCATTGAATTCGAGTTTTAATTTTGCCAGGATCGATGATCGATATATTTCTGTTTCAAAAAAAACTAATTCAGCGAGTGATCTATGCGGAAAAATAACCGACCAGCGTACGGGGCAAGCACTGGAAGGTGCGACTATCACGGTAGGAGATGGACAGTTCGTAGTACTTTCAGGATCGAACGGAAACTTTTATATTCCGAAGGAATATAATCTGGAACAATTAACAATTCAATTCCTGGGCTATTCAGAAAAAAAAATACAGGCCACGCAAATCAATAGCGAATGCCCACGAATCCCGTTAACAGCTTCCTATTCCCAATTGGAGGAAGTCTTACTTCAGCAATTATGGGTACAGGGTATCGATCGTAACTTTGATGGTTCAACAACTATCAATACAACCAATTTTGGCCTCCTTCCCGGGCAAATAGAAAATGACGTACTCCAGATGACACAGGTTATCCCTGGAGTTGAAAGTGTAAACGAGACCATATCGACGATCAATATACGCGGAGGTAGCAACGACGAGAATTTGATCCTTTGGGAAGGTAATCGCATGTTCCAGACGGGGCATTTCTTCGGTCTCATTTCGGCATTCAATCCGCACCTCACTAAAAATGTGAGCATTTATAAAGGTGGAACTCCTGCCAATTATGGAGAGAGTGTCTCGGGGGTAATCGATATGGCCTCAACCAATGAACTGCCTGCGAGGTTTCATGGGGGTGCCGGTGTGAATTTGATTCATGCCAATGCTTTTCTGGAAATTCCTCTTTCAAATAAAGTTGGAATACAACTTTCGGGACGTGGATCTAATAACGAACTTTTTAACACTCCCGTTTATAACAGCTATGCACAACGCATTTTCCAGGATACCGAGATCACGAATATCATGAATGAAGAGGAAGCATCTATGCTTGAAGCCAATGAAAGCTTTCGATTTTTTGATCTAGGAGCCAAGTTGCTTTGGAATCCATCCGAAAAAGATGAGGTTCGGGCAAACGTTCTAACGATTGACAATGAGTTGGATTTTACGGAAACTCTCCTTGACCTTGCTGAATCTAAAACCAGCAAGCTGCAGCAACGTAGCCTTGTTGCCGGAATTTCTTGGAAGCACAATTGGTCCTCAAAATTTGAGACCAGCTCAAGAATCTCAGGATCTTACTATTTACTGGATGCCCTAAATACAGATATTTTCACGAACCAGGAGTTGTTTCAGGAAAATGAAGTTCTCGAAACAGGGATTAGGTTAGATACAAGATATAAGATCGATGAACGCTTTAAGTTGATCACCGGTTATCATTTTACAGAAATCGGGATAGGCAACACACAGGATGTCAATCTTCCCAGATTTCGGGATTTTACTAAGGACGTACTTCGCTCGCACATCGTCTATTCCATGCTACAATACAAATCTCCCAACAAGAAAACGGTTATTAGCACGGGAGTACGAGGCAATTATTTTACCAAGTTTGACCAATTCCGTTTTGAACCCAGATTACATCTTTTTACCAACATTGGTCATGGATTTGGTATTGAATTGTCTGGTGAAATGCGAAGCCAAACAGCCACCCAGCGTATCGATTTTGAGAGTGACTTCCTGGGTGTTGAAAAGAGAAGATGGGTACTTGCCAACCAACAAGATATCCCGATAAAAAAGAGTGCTCAAGCTGGTCTGGGTCTTACCTTCAACAAAAACAATTGGTTTCTCAATATTGAAGGCTTCTATAAGCAAGTAGAGGGAATTACCAGTAAAAGCCAGGGATTCCAGAATCAATTTCAATTTGTAAATGCGATAGGTAACTATGATGCCAAAGGAATTGAATTCATTTTGAATAAAAAATTCGATCGGTTCAGCAGCTGGATCACGTATGGTTTCACTCACAATCAATATGAGTTTGATGCTATTATACCCAAAGAATTTCCAAATAATATCGACATTCGGCACACCGCGAAGATCGCGGGTTCATATCAATGGAACCAACTGAAACTGGCACTAGGGTTTCAATGGCGTACCGGGAAGCCGTTCACCACTCCCAGAGAAGACCGGCCTATCGAGCTTATCGATGGTGAACTCTTACTTCAATTCAACGATCCCAATCAACAACGGCTTCCAGAATACGTGCGCTTGGATGCATCGGTAGAATATTTCTGGAATTTATTCAGGGGATTGGATGCCAAGGTAAATTTGTCCATGCTTAATTTATTGGATCGTAAAAACACCCTTAATATTCGCTACACGCTCGAGGAAGTGAGCGGTGAAATTACGGTGAATCGCATCGCCGAGCAGTCATTGGGATTTACACCAAATCTTTCCATACAAATTCTATTCTGAGCTCCCCTTTCAAGTGAAATTGATGGTTGACCTATCGCAGGATTTCGAAAACAGTCCTGATAAATGAGCTAATGGATTCAGGGTAAAAAAATTGGGTTAAAAATATTTAACTAACTTGGAATAGCTAACGAAAATGTCGCTTAGCAACGACTGTTTCTGAAAAAACTACAATTATGAGATCGACTATTTACCTCTTTTTGCTGGCCATTTGTTTCATAGCTTGTGTTTCCGAAAATGAACAAAAAGGTCTGGACTACATTGCAGATCTTTACGATGCTGAGACCTCCTACTCAAAGAGCTTTAATAATTCAGTTGGTACCAAAGCCATGAAGAAATTCAATGTGAAGGTGTCTGGGAGTGCACGAATCGATACATTAGAACCAACTGTTACTACTGCCAATATTGCGATGTTGATGTTCGAAAGTTTTACTGAAAAGGAAAAAGGAAACTATACCCACATCGATGTGGAACTCATAAACAGTAAAAACGATACCTCAGCTTATTACTATCCGGTAGATATTCTGGAGGAATTAAGCACCAAATCAAATTCCTACAAGCAATTTTCTCAGAGTTTGGTCGACAACAAATTTGAAGTGCTCGATGAGATCAAGGATGCCACTCATATTCCGAATAAAACTGAAGATGGATTGAAATCGAAAATTCGTGCCATGGAACAACGATGGGGTAAACTTCGCTCGTATGAACCCTTTGGCATAGCCGAAGCTACCGATGATATGGGAACCATTTACCAATTTCAGGGTTATTTGATCTTCGGAAACGGGGTGAGAAAACCCTATTTTACAGTAGCCGAAGCCCAGACCGATAATCACAAGTTGATTGGTTTCAGGATCTTTTGAAAATTGCCACAAATAGAAAGCCCATTCGCTCGAATGGGCTTTCAAGTAGAAACGAACTTCTCTAATTCATAGCAAATTAGTCAATAAATCCGGGAGGATTATTATCCCAGAAAGTTCGATTCGTAAGCGGTTGTTGCGTTATATTCGGGTTACTGTCAACCTCGGTTTCAGGATACCTCCAGATACGAGGGAAGGCTCCAGCGGCGATGATCGGCGTCTGAAGGCTAGGTCCACCCGTTCTTCTGTAAGTATTGTAAGGCTCTATACCATTTCCAAAAGAAGCAATCAAGTTCTCTCTGGCGATGATATTTAGTTTTCCTGCAGCATTCGCACTGTTGAACTCGTTCAACACGCGAGAAACATAATCATTGACATCGGACTGTGTGGCCTCGAAGTCTTCACTGGTATCCGGGTTAACGGTCGATACCGTTGGGAAGTCCAACACCTTCTCCATGCTCAAGCGAATTCCCGCTTCCAACAAACTGGCCGGGCTTCCTCCTCCTGTATTGAGGGTAAGGGCTGCCTCTGCCAGTGCAAAGTGGGTATTGGCCGAAGTATAGATAGGCAAGATACCGGCTCCTTCCATGGACTCACTAACGGCTCTTGCCTGCTCGAAGAGGTCACGGTCGAAAGCTCCACCACCAGGATATACCCCGTAGGTAGATCTTCGTACGTTGTCGGCAGGGATACCTGCATCATCGGTGTGGTCTCTACCCCAGTATAGGTTACCTACATAACAGTAGTCGTAGGCAGCATCTCCCTCACAAGGTAAGTTCGATCCAGACGGTGCACTACTGGTCTGACGGTAGAAATAGTAACGGTTTCTAGGATCTGGATCTCCAGTCTCCATAAAGGGAGCCTGGTTGTCTCCTGCGTTCATTAGATCGTAGAGGTTGTTACTCATGTATTGTCCGGATCCTGCAGCCTGGTAGTTCCCTGTAAAGAACGGGTGTCTACTCTCTGCCGGGTTCTGAACGTTTGAATAGTTGAACTGAAAGTCCTCATCAACCGAGTTGATGATTCGTCCACTGGCCAAGGCAGAGTTGATCCCCGAACGAGCCGCATCGGGCTTGGTCAAACGAAGGTTCAAATATGCTCTTATCTTCAAAGTATTGGCCAGGGAGATCCAGTTATCAGCATCGAAATCTCCATAGAAAATATCCTGAGGGATCTTTACAGATACCTCGCTCAAATTCGCGATAGCCTCATCCAAAAGGGCCAACTGTGCATCGTACACAGAAGCTCCCGGATCGGTAGCAGGATTGGCAAACTCTTCAGGATTGTTCGCCTGAGAGTACGGTACATTCCCTGCATAGTCAACCAACAAAAAGTAAGCATAGGCTTCCAGGACCTGAGCTACACCAACATGGTAAGGAATCTCTTCTCCTTCTTCAGCAATATCATTGATCCCCTGTAACAGATCGATGTTACCAAACATCTGGTAGGACTGTTGCCACTCCCCTGAGATGGTTTGCTCGGTTACCGAGTTAGCGTAGGTACCAAACTGGTAACGCATACGTGTTAGACCCGTTGACGTTCCACTGTATCCGCCAACGATACCTCTAAAGGTCAACTGGATATCATTCAATACAAAGTTGGGGTCTGCAGACTCAACTGTAATATTGTTTGGGTTTTCCAATAATTCAAGCTCTACTACTTCACAGCTCG
>JABDNM010000240.1 GCA_013043825.1 Flavobacteriaceae bacterium | reverse complement strand
ATCACCAACAGTTCCAATTAATGACCCTGTTTTCAAAGGTTCCATGGGATATACTTCGATGGCATCCAGATGAGCATAGTAATGAAAACGCCACTTCGGGCCCAGGACCATCACAGACTTTCCTCCTTTTCCACCTTCATGAGCATAGATCACGATACCATAGGTTGAAGCGACTACCGGAGTACCTCGCTCCTTGAATATATCGATACCTTTATGAGTGACAGATGTGCCCCAGGGATATGCCCAGAAGGAATTCACATCCCAATCGAGAGTAGAAGCACCCTGAACCGGAATGATCATGTTTTGTGGTAATAAGAAACCGATAAGCAAAATCACCAAAGGAATTAATACGAATTTTCGATAACGCCTGTCGAACCAAATTATGAAGATGCTGGAGATGAGCGTAGCAAGAAACCGACGTGTGGTATTGGTGATCACGAGGAGAAAGATACTAAAATGTAACTAAGCTTTAATTAGTCCATTTCGATCACTACCTCTTCGATTCCACGGCGTACTTTTTTAAGTTCCGAAAAGAAATCATCTTCGGCCCGGTAACCGACGGGTAGCACCAAAACCGACCGCAGTCCTATTTTGTGCAGTTCCAACAGTGCATCGTATTTATCCGGCTCGAATCCTTCCATGGGACAGGCATCTATCTCTTCAAGAGCGCATACGGTAAGTAGGTTTCCCATCGCGAGGTAAGCTTGTTTGGCCATCCACAGATCAATTTCCTTCGGTTTCATTTCGGCAAACTCCTCCACCAGGTTATCTTCGAATGGATCCAGGATCGCACGCGAGGTTTTTCGAATCGATTCCACTCGTTTGAAGTGGTTATTGATGTACTTAGACGAAATACCTGTCTCCATGCAAATGACCAGTACATGCGAGGCATCTCGAACCTGTTCCTGATCCATTGAGATTGGCACCAATTTTTCTTTCAGTCCCGGGTTAGTAAGAACAACCATTTTTAAGGGTTGTAAGCCATAGGAAGTGGCGGTGAGGTTGAAAGCCTCGATCAACACGTTTAATTTCTCCCTGGAAAGCTTTTTGGAAGGATCGAATTTCTTGGTGGCATAGCGCCAGCGGAGTTTTTCGATTAATTCAGATTTCATAAGCGATTCCATTTAGTCGCAAAAATACAAATAGCCAATTCAACTTTTGTAACTTCGTCATAACTAAATCTTATTCTAATAAACACCAAACCTATGAATTCTCTGGACGAACGAATCTCACACAGCGAAACTCGTATTTTTAAAGCAGTCTTCCCAAATACCACCAACCATTACGACACCCTCTTTGGCGGAACGGCCATGCACATGATGGATGAGGCTGCTTTTATATGTGCCACCCGATTCAGTCGAAAGAAGATGGTGACCGTATCGACCGACAAGATCGACTTTACGAAGCCCATTCCGCAGGGAACCATCGTAGAATTGGTCGCACAGGTTGAGGCAGTTGGTCGAACAAGTTGTACCGTAAAGGTCGAAATCTTTATGGAAGACATGTACAGCTTCAAGCGCGAACGGGTTGTAGTTGGAAAGTTCGCTTTGGTGGCCATTGGGGAGAACAAAAAGCCGATTCCTATTCTGGACTAGTTTCAACTTCTTCGATCACAATCAATCCCTGGATGAATCCAGGAAGTATCCGTGGAAATATCCACTAAATTCGTATCTTACTCTTTCACTCGAGTTCAATTATATATTATTTTATTATGTCAGTACTTAAGCCGATTTCAAATAACTCGATTCCGAAGGCGCTCATTAGAGCAAAGCATTATCGATTGCTGAACGAACCCTGGCAGGCAGAAAGTATCTGCAGAGATATCTTAACAGTGGATCAAGACAATCAAACAGCGATCCGCTATTTAGTTTTGGCGATCACGGATCAATTTGGTGTTTCTAAAGGTGCGTCTGAGACAGAAGCCAAACGTTTCTGCACCAAGCTGTCTAGTGAGTATGAACAAAAATACTACCGGGGCATCATTGAGGAGCGATTGGGGAAAATTGCACTGGTACGAACAACTCCGAGGGCCAAGTATATTGCCTATGAACATTACCATTCTGCCATGAAGTTTTTCGAAGATGCCGAAAAAATTCGCCCGGAAAAGAACGAAGACTCGATTTTACGTTGGAATGCCTGTGTTCGAAGAATAAAAGAGTATAGATTGGTACCTTCAGTTGAGGATCGAGGCGTTCAACCCTTCTTGGATACCTGATATTCCTTCTTATTTTTTTATTGGGGGAAGCTTCTTCTTTTTTCTTCCGAAAAATTTACGCCATAGGATGGTTAAAGGATCGTAATATCTATCGACCACCCGTTCCTTGAGTGGGATAATACCATTGTCGGTAATATTTATATGCTCCGGGCAAACCGTGGTACAACATCTTGTTATATTGCACATGCCTGAACCATAGTCTTCCTTCAATTCCGGAATCCTGTCTTCAATATCTAAGGGATGCATTTCGAGACCAGCAACCCGTATCATAAATCGAGGCCCAATGAATTCATCCTTCTTATCATGATCGCGTAAAATATGACACACATTTTGACATAAGTAACATTCGATACATTTTCTGAACTCCTGAACTCGATCCACATCCTTTTGATACATAACGTACCCTTTTTCGGTCTTCGCAGCAGGGGCCAGCTTTAAAGGTTTGATCCTTTCATTTTGAGTATAATTCCATGATACATCGGTAACCAGGTCTTTAATCACCGGAAAAGTTTTTAAAGGAGTCACCGTGATCGTTTCATCTTCCGAATATTCATTCATTCGAGTCATACATGATAACTTGGGCTTACCATTGATCTCTACACTGCATGAACCACATTTACCAGCCTTACAATTCCATCGTATGGCTAAGTCATTAGCCGTTTCTGCTTGAATTTTATGGATCACATCCAAAACCACCATTCCCTCCTTCACTTCGGTTTCGTAGTTGACCAGTTCGCCATGTTCCTGCTCTCCGCGATAAATTCTGAACTTTCGTTTTGACATGATCCTTGTTTATGAATTCATATTAGTTCGCTCCTGCTGTACTTCCTGCTCCAGATCCTCGATGGTGGATTTTGCAATTCGTTCCAATTCCGAATCCGGATGAGAACGTTCCAACTTAGAAAGCAGCATTTTCTCATTGTCTCCTTTAGAGATAACGATGTTGTATTTCAACCAATCCGCCTGTTCTCCGGGGAAATCGGCTCGCGTATGTGCTCCCCGACTTTCCTCTCGAATCAATGCCGCCTTAGCCACAGCTTCAGATACGATCAGTAAATTTCTAAGAGCCAATGCCTCATGCCAACCAGGATTAAACTGACTGGCTCCTTTTGCTTTGACATTTTTACTAGCTTCCTTGAGTTTGTCTAATTCCTGGATTCCTGCTTCAAGATCGTCTTTGGTTCGAATGATGCCTACATACTTTTGCATTGTTCCTTCCAATTGCTCATGAAGTAAATAGGGGTTTTCACCTTTCTCGCGATTCAAAATGCTGGTAGCACTTCTAATGATTTTACTGGCATGTTCTTTATCAAAGTCCGAATGACCAGTTTTCTTCGCATATTCAGCCGCATTTTTTCCAGACAAATACCCAAAGACCAAAAGATCGGACAAGGAATTGCCTCCTAACCGATTGGCTCCATGAAGTCCGGCAGCACATTCCCCGCATGCGAATAAGCCCGGTACAGCGGTCATCGTTGTATTCGAATCCACCTTTATGCCACCCATAAAGTAGTGGCAGGTAGGGCCTACCTCCATAGGTTCTTTGGTGATATCCAATTCGGCCAGTACCTTAAACTGGTGATACATAGAAGGAAGTTTCTTCTTGATGTCTTCTGCACTTCTCTGGGTTGCAATATTTAGATATGCCCCTCCATGTTTCGAACCTCTTCCAGCTTTTACTTCCTCGTTAATTGCTCTTGCAACCACATCCCGGGTAAGTAGTTCGGGAGGACGCTTGGCGTTCGGATCACCGGCCAGCCATTTGGCAGCTTCTTCTTCGGTTTCTGCAGTTTCAGACTTAAACCGATCAGGAATATAATTGAACATAAATCTTTCGCCTTTGCTATTCAAGAGTAATCCACCCTCCCCACGGACACTTTCCGTAACTAATATACCTTTTACCGATAAGGGCCATATCATACCTGTGGGATGAAATTGATTGAATTCCATGTCCATGAGCTCTGCGCCTGCCTCATAGGCCAGCGCATATCCGTCTCCGGTGTATTCCCATGAATTGGACGTTACCTCCCAGGCCTTGCCACCTCCGCCTGTTGCAAAGATGATAGACTTGGCTTTGAATATGGTAAAGGCACCTGTCTCTCTCCACATACATACAATACCACAAACGGATCCATCTTCATTTTTAAGAAGATCCAGTGCTGTGCATTCCATATAGGCCTGAATACCTTGGTGAATTCCATGATCCTGCAGTGTTCTGATCATTTCTAAGCCAGTTCGATCTCCAACATGGGCTAATCTGGGATATCTATGTCCTCCAAAGTTTCTTTGATTGATGAGTCCGTTCTTGGTCCTATCAAAAACAGCTCCCCATTCCTCCAGCAGGCGCACCCGATCTGGAGCCATTTTTGCATGGAGCTCTGCCATTCGCCAATCGTTTAAAAATTTTCCACCGCGCATGGTATCTCGAAAATGGATCTTCCAATGATCACGCTCGTCCACATTTGCCAGTGCAGCCGCCATCCCGCCTTCGGCCATAACCGTGTGTGCTTTTCCCAATAATGACTTCATAACGATACCCGTGCTTGCACCTTGAGCAGATGCCTCAATGGCGGCACTTAAACCAGCACCACCGGCTCCTACGACGAGTACATCGTGTTCTATGATTTTAATTTCTGAAAGATCTAACATGTTTTTCTTGTGAATTATAGACCCCAGGTGTTTGGATCGGTTATATATCCCATTGATACCATTCGCACATAAAAATCTGCCAGGACGATCCATATCAAACTAAGCCATGCGAATAACTCATGGCGTTGATTGAGCCAGGTGACTATTTTACCATTCTTATGTGAAATATTGCCTCCTGCACTACAGGAATAGCAATCTCTTCGGCCAGCGAGCAAATGCCTTATCGAATGACAGCCAAACGAATAGCAAGCGAGTAATATAGGGTTTCCTAATAATAGAATACTTCCCAAGCCTACACCGAACTCACCGTTCCTAAAAAATGAAAGATAAGCGTCATAGAAGAATACCAGTATGTAGAACATGGCGAAATACATGGTGTATCGATGCAAGTTTTGAATGCGCATCAAGCCTTTTTCACCTCTATAGCCCGATTTTCCCTTTCTGGGCAATGCACCTACGGCACAGGCAGGAGGTGTTCCAGTAAAAGCCCGGTAATATGCTTTGCGATAATAATAACATGTAAATCTGAATACACCGGGAATTGCTAATATGAGCAAGGATGGTGAAGGTGGAATCCAACTGGGCCACCATGTTGGCCATGCACCGAAGATGGCATGTTGTAATGGTGCAGCACCATCAACCCCTTCTTTTATAAAAAGCAAAGGAGAATAAAAAGGAGCCAAATATCCACCAAATCCGGCTTGTCCTGCACTATACCAGTAGAAATCGGCCTGTAGCGCAGACCACATTCCATATATAAGAAAACTTAAAAGTCCGAAAAGAACAAGACCCGGATATACCCACCATTTATCGTCACGTAACGTCTTTGCAAATCCTTTTGAATGAATAGCATTAGAAGAGGTTGTGGACATTGGCGCAGTTGGTTCTGAAAAATTATCTAAGAATCGATGTATTTAGTCGCTACAATTTAGCATTTTTTATTAAACTAAATAATATCAGTGAGTTATCCTCTGGGGATTACATGAATTGCAATAAAATAGCATCTCAAATTGTTTGTTTCTGCTTTTTCAAATAGAATAAGCATAGTATATTTCACCCGCCGAAATCTTATTTATTATGAGGATTGGAGAAATGGCAGAGTGGTCGAACAAGTTATACCTTAAAGGTCGAAATCTTTTTGGAAGACATGTACAGCTTCAATCGCGATCGGGTTGTGGGTGGAAAGTTCACTTTGGTGGCAATTGGCGACGATAAGAAACCAATACCTATTTTAGACGACTAAAATAAAAACGCTATGCCCAAGACACTCTTTCGAGTTTATGTCATAGAACTTTCTAAGAAAGTTTATAGTGAAAATAGTAGATTCCGGGCTGCCAACCCACAGTTCAATGGTGTTCTGGAATGTTTATATGTTGGAATGACAAGCAAGGATCCGAAAGAACGTTTCGAGCAACACAAATCTGGAGCCCGTAGCAAAAAAGGGCACAAACTATCTTCCAACATTGTTCAAAAATACGGCATGTACTTACGTCCCAGTTTGTACCAGCATATCGACCCGGTGGCCTCGCGGAGTGAAGCATTGAAAATAGAAGAAGGCCTGGCGCACGAATTGAGGAGGAATCGATATGCAGTATGGTATAACTAATGGTAACAAGGGGAAAATCTCTGAAATTTTAATGGCGAATGACAGGTATCATAGTTTCTAATTAATCTGAAGATTACTTTTGACGTTTGGATATTATTAGGCGTAACTCGGTAAAAACAAAGCTATGATCAAAGACTTGAAAATTCAGAAAGGAATACAAATAGTAAAGAATAACTACCTGGGACGGCTGGCATATATGGCGAATAACTCGCCTCATATAGTTCCCATTACCTACTTCTACGACGAGGACTCCAACAGTGTGATTAGTTATTCGGCCGAGGGCCACAAAATCGATTCCATGCGACAACATGCTCCGGCATCGATACAAGTTGATGAAATAGACTCGTTGATCCAATGGCGATCGGTATTGATACAGGGCACGTATGAAGAACTTGGGGGAAGCACTGCCAAGTTTGTTCTGCATAAATTCGCTGAGGGAGTCAAGGAGGTAATCCAGCGAACGGAGGATAAAAAACTTCATTACATACGGGAATTTTCAAGTAAGCTTGAATCGGAAAAGCCTCCGGTAGTCTTCCGAATCAACGTAACCGGCATAATTTCAAAATACAGGGATTCTTAATTTTTCACCAAAATCAAATAATTACATTTTGCTTTTTCAAATAGAAAAAGCATAGTATATTTGCACCCGCCTCGACAACCTAGCGTTGCTTCGGTGGGCAGACCCGCCGATATCTTATTTAAGAGGACGATTGGAGAAATGGCAGAGTGGTCGATTGCGGCAGTCTTGAAAACTGTTGAGGGTAACACCTCCGGGGGTTCGAATCCCTCTTTCTCCGCAAAAGGAAACCCACAACGAAAGTTGTGGGTTTTTTGTTTTAAATGAGCGTTGAAAGTTTACTTTTATAAGTGAAATGGAAACAAAAAACCGACAGGCCGAAGGCATGTTGTGGTTTTTATGTTTGTATTGGATTCCTTGCTGGGATCATGAAAATAATCCCTCTTTCTCCGATATGTTCAGCAAAACTAGCTATAGATAAAAGAAAACCTAGCGATGGCAGGTACAAAAATAATTACCTTTTTTAAGAAGTATTTCGATCTTAATTTAAACTTGAATTGCTTGAGTCTACGGTAAAAATAAGGAGCTTAACATTGCTAAGCTCCTTATTTTTTGAGAGGACTAGAATTATTCCTTGATTATTCTTTTACTTCCCAGAATACCGTTGGAGTCACTTATCACCATCTGGTAAATTCCATTCGCTAAATCGCTAATATTGATGGTTGGATTTTCAGCCGCCGAGAATTTGTCCGATACAATTCGACCCTGAAGATCGATCAATTGGATTGTATAGTCAGTTTCATCTAGTCCTTTTATGTTGACAAGATCGCTGCTTGGATTAGGATAAACTACAACATCGTTTGAGCCGAAATCGGGAGTAGATAAAAGTAATGGTAATGGGATCATTTCGCCTCCGGAGGGTAGTGCTACATACAAACCAAAAGGTTCACCATCACTATTATTGGATGGATCGAGGAATCCGGAAGCAACGACTACCAAAGCAGCACCGTCCAGCGCCAGTGTGGCTAGTGGAGCCTGATACCGAGCCACCGTGACGGTGCCAGTCTCGTCAGTTACGTCCAGAATGTAATCGACTGTAGGTAATTCGAGATAGCCAGCGAATTCACTGTAGGAAATATCATCAACGATGGTTCCTGCTCCTACTCCTGTTTCTACCACGTCTACCGTGGGTGCGTCGGTGGAGCCATGGTGAACTAACACATCCGTGTTATTAGGATCGGTCGCAGATTCACGCCCCATGTCATAAATTTCCAAATTAAAGGGAGGTGCAGGATCGTAGCCTGTTGGGCTGATGATTCCATCGGCGACTACCACATAGGTTTCATTGGCCATTAAGGTCACCGGGAATGAAGCGATAACATCTCCGGAGGAAGTACTATTACCCGGAGCCACACCTAGGTTAATTTGAACGTTCGCCGGAAGATCCACGAAAGGTGAAGCATCGCGGAAGGCTACATCGTCCAGAGCCAGAGTTGTGTCGACATAAACATCAACCACAGCGGCAGCGGCATCGGCCGAATTGTGGATCACTTGAACACGCGCGGTTTGCGCAATAGCGGCTTGTAAAGTTAACGCCGCAACAAATAAAAGGGTAAATTTTTTCATAGCGTAATATTTTGTTTAATGTTTTATAGGAATAAATAAACAAAATAATTTTTAAATGTTGCTCTTTCCTATTCATGTTTAATATTTATTTAACTATCTCCAAAACGTTTCATAAAGTTCTAATGTTTGCAAACTCGTTAAATTCTAATCAGCAATTCGTTTACCGGAAATAAACTAATTAGCTTTGGAATTCACTCTATCCAGTTAACATCGGGCTTCTGCGGTAATTTTCACATAATTTTCACACAATGCCCAAGCGGTATGTATATATTTACTTCGCGCTATCCAAACCGTTTACATAACATTAAATCAGTACCTTAGTGCTCATGAAATACTTTCTTTTCGTTGCTCTGGCAACCAGCGTAGTCTCTTGTAATCTGGCTCAAAATTCTACAACCCCTGTCGCAAGCATTGATTCTTCAACACGAGTTGATTATGCCAATACCATTACCGCTTCCGAGTTAAGTGAATTACTATACGAATTCGCCGACGATAAAATGCAAGGCCGCAAGACGGGAGAACCCGGACAGAAGATGGCAGCCGAGTATCTTAAGAATTTCTATGAATCGCGTTCGATACAGGCTCCACTAGGAGATGGCAATTATTTTCAACCAGTTCCCGCGACTTATTTCAATGGTAAAGAAGGAGCAGATTCCGAAAACGTTGTGGCATTTATCCCGGGTAGTGAAAAACCGGAGGAAGTCATCGTCCTGTCATCTCATTACGACCATGTTGGAATGTATGATGGAGAGGTATTCAATGGAGCCGATGATGACGGTAGCGGAACAGTAAGTATGCTCGAGATCGCCGAAGCCTTTCAGCAGGCGGTGAAAGACGGCAATGGGCCTAAAAGAAGCATCTTATTCCTCCATGTTACAGCCGAAGAGATCGGTCTTTATGGATCTAAGTATTATACCGATAATCCCATATTTCCACTGGAAAACACCGTGTGCAACCTGAATACCGATATGATTGGACGTATCGATCCCAAAAAAGCCGATAACCCGAATTATGTGTATCTCATAGGAAGCGATAAACTGAGCCAGGAATTACATGATCTTTCAGAAAAGGTGGCAAAAGAATACAGTGACCTGGAATTAGACTACACCTTCAACGACGACAACGATCCTAATCGGTTTTACTACCGAAGTGATCATTATAATTTTGCGAAGCATAATATCCCTGTCATTTTCTATTTCAATGGTGTTCATGAAGACTATCATCGACCTACCGACACTCCAGATAAGATTGAATATGAATTGATGGAAAAAAGAGCTCGACTCATCTTTCAGACCGCCTGGGAAGTCGCGAACCGGGAGGAGCGCATTATAGCAAATAAATTGAAATAATAATTGATCCGATAAAAAACCCCCGGAATTTCCCGTGGATTTTTATTGGGTGGAAGACCAGTTTCACCTCGACTCCGCTCGGTGTAAACTTCTCAACCGGTTTTAGTTCTGCGTTAAAACATTGTATGAATAAAAAACCCCCAGGCTAATCCTGAGGGTTCAATGGGAGGAAGACCGGTTTCACCTCGACTCCGCTCGGTGTAAACT
>JABDNM010000239.1 GCA_013043825.1 Flavobacteriaceae bacterium | reverse complement strand
CTCCGGAGCATGGATCCGGGCTGGAACATGAATTGTTGTTTGCATATCCAAAAGCGTAGTTTCGATTCAGATCGACTCCAACACAACTACCATCGTTGGGGTTGCGATTCTTTCTCCATAGCCCTCCCCCATTCGGATTTGTTTGTCGGTTATACTCATACCCATCCGGATTCACCACAGGAACGAAGTAGATCTCACGATTATCTACCAGGTAAGTAACTTGTGGATCGCTGCCGTAATTCTCCAGCAACCAGAACATGAAGTTTATAGTCGTTGCCATGGCAAGAGGTTCACGGGCGTGATGAAGTGCATCGAAATATGCTCTGGGTTCATTTTCGGTCACTGTGGGATTGTCAGATATTTTCGCCATCCAAATTTCCCTGCCTTCTATACTTGTACCAATGGAAGTTCTTGTTGTGATAAGATTGGGGTAATCCATTTTCATTTCATCGAGTTTGGCTTCCACTTCAGCATAGGTATAGAATCCACCCATAGAGCCCAGATCGAAGCCATTCGCTACTGTATTAGATCGTTGCATGCCCGCGACAAGCGGTGCATCTAACAGGGTTTGTTGATCGTAGAATTCATTGAAATCCATTATAATGATATTGAACGGGATGCCCTCTTCATTCAGAGTTTCCAACTCATCCTCAATCGCATAAAAGGCGATGGAACCATTATCGAGCATCTCATAATGATCTACGGCAAGTCCCAGGTCTACAAGCTGCTGCATGCGCATAGGATCTTTAATGTCAACCGCGATCTTCGAATAGGAAGTATACTCCTGTGAGAAGGCGATCTGGTCCATGACTAAAAGGAGGGTCGAAAAGAGAATGCTAAGGGTTAATTTTGTCTTCATAGCGTAGCCAAGCTGATCTCAAATCTAATTATAAATGCAACAAAAACATAGTATTTGACATTGGATTTGGTCTATCTGCAAAAAAATAGGTGGTAATTCGTTTTTCGTACGAATTGTAGGGTTTTAATTAACAAAATTATAATCATTTGTTAACTTTAAATTTGAGGTAAAATTTGGTTCTTGCACCTATCAAACCTTAATACTTAGTAAAATGAAAAAACTTATTGCACTAACCCTCTTATGCGGGCCATTTTTACTCGTGTCCTGTGTTTCTAAAAAGAAGTACGTTGAATTGGAGAACCAATACAACCAAACCCGTTCAACTCTTTCCAAGACACAAGTGGAAAAGGAAGAGATCGAAGCTAAATATGCCAAGATCGAAGAGCGAGTAGCCAGTTACAATGCCAAGATTAGCTCGCTTACAGAAGCGAATGTGGATCTTGAGAACAACAGTCTTCGAAACTATGGAAACGTAGTACTATCTAAAAGTGACAAGGAACAAATGAAGGCTGCCCTGTCAAATGTTGATCAAACCGAATTGGCCAATGCTCGAACGCTGGAAGATTCTATGAATTTGATCATTTCCCATAACTTGAAGAAGAACCTGGATAATACCCTGGTGGCCGAAGGTGAGGAAGATGATATTACCATAGATGTTGATGAAACGGTTGTTATGATCACAATTTCTGATAAACTTTTATTCAAGTCGGGAAGTTACCGTGTGAATCCTAAAGCCAATAATTTGCTTTCGCGTTTGGCCCAGGTAATTAATAGTGAACCTGCTATGGAAGTTTTAATTGAAGGACACACCGATGCCCAAACCGTGAAACAGGGGGCTTCAGTAAAAGATAACTGGGATCTAAGCGTTGAGCGTTCTACAGCTGTGATCAGAAAATTGCAGGATGATTTCGGAGTAGCTCCGGAAAAACTCATCGCCGCAGGTAGAAGTAGTTACCAACCCATTTCCGATAATGAAAGTACAGAGGGTCGTTCGAAGAACAGACGAACCCGTATAGTCATCTTGCCAAACTTGGATAAGTTTCTGGCATTATTGAGTGCAAACTAATCCATACTTTGCATATACAACATCGGCTTCGTTCATAAAACGAAGCCGATTTTTTTTATCTATAATTCAGACTGAATAAACCCGACGTATTCTATCAACAACCAATAAAGTAAATGATCTAATTTATTTCTTCGGTGGCTGAGACGGCCTTACTTCTATTTTGCTTGGCAACGTTCTGGGGTTCATGCGCAATAGATCCACCGCCATTTGTCCGATATCCTCGATCTGAATCTTCCAGGCATCTTTGTCGCTGGGTTCATTGTGATTAAAATGAGTTGAGACGCTGCCCGGCATGATCGTACTTACTTTTACACCCTTGTCCCGAAGATCCAACATAACTGCCTGGGTAAAGCCAGTTAGCCCAAACTTGCTTGCATTGTAAGCACTCCCGCTTGCGAAAAAGTTTGTTCCCGCCAAAGACGAAATGGTGATATAGTAACCTTTGGAAGCGATAAGTTCCTTTACAGCCGCTTTGAGCGTGTAGAATGCCCCGGTCAAATTGGTGTCAATGGTTTCCTGCCACTGACTCAGGCTCATATTCTGAACGGGTGTAAAATGGCCCACCCCGGCATTGGCGATCACTACATCCAGTTTTCCGAACTCCTCCTTGACCTGCTTCACAGCATGTTCCATTTCTTCATAATTGCGCACATCGGCTACCAGGCCTATACCGTAACTTCCGTCATTACCATAAGCATTCAGACTCGATAGTGCCTCCCGAATACTTTCATTGTTCCTACCGGTAATGGCGACATGCATCCCCTGACTTAGGAATGACCTGGCGATACCATAACCAATGCCTTTGCTCCCACCCGTGATAAGTGCTACCTTTCCATATAAATTTTCCATCCAGTGATCCAATTACGTTCAGGTTTTAAAGGTACGCTTTCTCTTATAATTTTCCGTAAATTTCGATCACACACAAAAGGCCTTATGCTGAAATTGAAAACATTAATTATCTATTCACTATTATTTGCATGGATCCCCCTCCAAGGTCAAAGCGAGCTAGTGGATATGGCCGATGTTTCAACCGAATTCGATTACGAGATTCGATATGCAACACCCAATAATTTTATTGGTGAGATCCTCTACGACTGTGCCAAGTGCTTGTTGCAACCCGATGTGGCCGATGCACTTGCCAAGGCCAATCAATACTTCTGTGAAAGGGGCTATAAAATTAAATTGTACGATTGCTATCGGCCGCTGGATGTACAGAAGAAAATGTGGTCCCTGTTTCCAAGGCCCACCTATGTAGCCAATCCTTATGGTAAAGGCAGTATTCACAACAAAGGAGCCGCAGTAGATATCTCCTTGGTAACCCTGGACGGTTGCTTTGTGGATATGGGTACCGATTATGATTATTTCGGAAGGGAGGCCCATATTGATTATTATGATTTTTCTGAAAAAATACTCTCAAACCGAAGACTATTGATGGAGGGTATGCGGGCTCATGGATTTAAAACCATTCGAAGCGAGTGGTGGCATTATAGCTTTCAGAAGAATAGAAGCTACCCCACCCTGAACGACCCACTGCCCTGTGATTAATTCTAATATTGTTCATTTCTGAATTGCGCATTGATTATCTTTGCCAAAAATTTTCAGTTGTGAATCTATCGGTTAAGAATTTTAAACTAATAAGCACGTTGGAAGCGATCTCATTCCTTTTATTGCTTGGAATTGCCATGCCATTGAAATATATCTGGGACCTGCCACAAATGGTGCAGATCGTGGGAATGGCTCACGGTATCCTGTTTTTGATGTATGTTGGAGGAGCCACCATTTTGAAAGAAAAACTTCAATGGCCCTGGGGCACCTTTTTGATCGTACTTGTATGTTCAATATTGCCCTTTGGACCGTTTTACGCTGAAAAGAAATACCTCTAATGGATCGGGAAACACTTTTAGAATATTCGAAATTATTTCAGAAGTACCTAGTCGATAATGGCATGGATGAGCAATGGGCCGTCCTGGTTAACACGATTTTATCGGTAGTAACCGTTGCTCTTGTTGTGGGGCTTGTGGATTTGATCGCCAGAAAATTGATCGTTCAATTGTTCAAGGCTTTTAGTAATAAAACAACTACGACTTTCGACGACTTTCTCGCTAAAAGCAACTTCCCACGCTTTGTGGCTCATTTTATCCCGCTAGGGATTTTTTGGTACCTACTCCCTATTCTTTTCGCAGATTATCCATTCATTAAGAAGGTGATCCTGGTGATTTTCCAAATCTACCTGGTTGCCCTCTGTGTCTTGGTATTCCGATCTATTTTAAGATCGACTGTCAACTACCTGAGACAGAAAAATGAGAATTTTGGAGATAAACCACTCGAGAGTTATTCACAGGTGTTGATGATCTTTGCCTGGGGTGCAGGTATATTCATCCTGGTGAATCAATTGACCGGTTACTCCATTCAAAGCCTGGCTACCCTGGGAGCTGCTTCGGCAGTCATCTTGCTTATATTTAAGGATACGATCCTTGGGTTTGTCGCAAGTATCCAGGTATCTATTAATGACATTGTTCGCATAGGCGATTGGATCACTTTCAGTAAATATGGAGCAGATGGTTACGTCACCGAGATAAATCTTGCCACGGTTCGCGTTCAGAATTTCGACAATACATACACCACGATTCCCACCTATAGCCTGATAAGTGATTCGTTTCAAAACTGGCGGGGGATGCAAGAAGCACCGGGAAGACGTATTAAGAGATCCCTCTACATTAAACAGAATTCGGTTAAGTTCATGAATCCAGATGAATTGGAAGATCTTAAGAAAATAAGCCTCATAAAGCCCTATATCGAACATCGTGAGAAAGAAGTCTCTAGATTCAATAAACAGAACGAGATCGACAAGTCACTGCTTGTCAATGGTCGGAACCAAACGAACCTGGGAATTTTCAGAAAGTATGCAGATGCATATCTCCATGAGAATCCGGCCATCAATAAGGATATGTTCCTCATGGTGCGCCATCATCCGCCTACCGACAAAGGAATTCCAATCGAGATCTTTTGTTTCAGTTTTGATAAGAAATGGGAGAATTATGAACACATTCAGGCCGATATCTTCGATCATTTGATCGCGGCCGTTCCCTACTTCGGTTTGGAATTATTTGAATCGCCAACAGGCAAAGATTTCAATCGTCTTTAATTCGGTCTGAAACGTATTCAACTTTTGTCTTTCCGTGGGGTTTTGGCTTGCCATCCTCATCCAGGCTTACCATAACAATAGTATCGATGGTGATGATGGTTTCCCGCGTCATTTTGTTCCTAACCTCACAACCCAGGGTCAATGAAGACTTTCCAAACGTGATCACTTCAATACCAATTTCAACGATATCCCCTTTTTGAGCCGAACTCTTGAAATTGATCTCACTCATATATTTGGTCACAGTTCTGGGGTTTTCAAGCTGAATGATGGCGTACAAGGCCGCTTCTTCATCGATCCATTCGAGGAGCCTGCCGCCAAACAAAGTGCCATTGGGATTTAGATCCTCTGGCTTGATCCATTTTCGCGTGTGGAATCTCATTTGCTAGAATTTGGTTTTTGAATTAGCTAAAATAGGCTTTCGAAGGGAAGTGCCAAAGCGCTAATTTACCCTTGGTGTAAATTATTCCGACACCAGGGTGATGCACAATCTATCTTTATTGTACAGCGAAGTAGGTATTCGGAAAACACGCATCCAGATATACTTGGTGCTCGTGTAGCCATATCCAGTGGCTTACTTCCTGCTACCATTTTCAGTAATGACAGGTATTCACGACTGTTAAAATTTCAGAAAAAATCCATCCATTTTGTAACAAATTTTTGTCTGTGAAGTCTTACCTTTATCGTTAACTTAATAGATATCTAATGAAAACGTTAAAAACTCTTTTTGTCGCCATGCTTATCTTGGCGGTATCCCCTATTGTCACTGCGCAAACAGCCGACGAGATATTAGCAAATTACTTTGAGAATACGGGTGGTTTGGAAAACTGGAAACAAGTACAAGGGCTTCACTTTGAAGGCAGCGTAAATTTCCAGGGAATGGAACTTCCCATTGAAATGATCCAAAAAGCCGACGGAAAGTCTATGATGAAAGCCGATTTTCAAGGGCAAACTTTTTATCAAAATGTATATGATGGTTCTACACTTTGGGCTACCAATCAAATGACAATGGCCGCTGAGAAAAGTGATGCTGAAGCAACCGAAAATTACAAGACCGATATAAATGATTTCCCGGATCCATTTATCGACTATGCATCGAAAGGACATGCGGTTGAATTAATAGGAAAGGAAACCGTAGATGGGACCGAGACCTTTAAAATAAAATTGACCAAGGAGCCGAAGATGTATGATGGGAAAGAAGAACAGGATATAACCTTTTATTACTTCGACACCGAGAACTTCGTACCCATCGTGGTAGAAAAAGAGATCAAAGGTGGCCCAGCTGCAGGCATGGTAGGGCAAACAAAAATGAGCGACTACCAGGAAGTAGGAGGACTATACTTCCCTTTCTCAATAACGGAAAAGGCTAAAGGACAACCCGGCGGTCAGGAGATCACGATCAAGAATATCACACTTAATCCGGAGATCGACGATACCATATTTGCTTTTCCGGAGCCAGTTGTAGAAACCGAAAAGAAACAATAAACACTGCCTTAGGCAGTATAAAAAATCCCTGCTAGCCGGGGATTTTTTGTACGTTGCTTTCAGCGCTAGTTTGATATTATTCCAAAACACCATCCGCTTCTCAACTTACGGGAGGCGATAAAAAACGACCAAAATGAAAAAATTTATCTTCTTAATCTGCGCCGGATTACTTTTCCCAGTTACCCATTCGGCTCAGGAGATCTCCCTAAAAGGCAAGGAACTTTTTGGAGACATGACAGCCCGCCATATTGGACCTGCACTTATGAGTGGACGCATCAACGATCTTGAAATGCATCCCACCAATTCCCGGATCTTGTACGCGGGAAGTGCTGGAGGAGGGGTATGGAAGTCCGTAGACGGCGGAGCAACCTTTACCCCTATTTTTGATGAATACGCGCAATCGATAGGTGTAGTTACTCTGGATCCCAAAGACCCCGATCAAATTATCTGGGTAGGAACCGGTGAGACCTGGACGCGAAATTCGGTATCCATTGGCGACGGACTTTATCGAAGTACTGATGGGGGAAGCAACTGGAAAGAAATTGCTGGTTTCGAAAATAGCGAGCGTATCGCCTCTGTGGTGATCAACCCAAACAATACCAACGAAGTGTATGTGGGAGTGTTGGGTGCCCTTTGGAGTGATAGTGAAGATCGAGGGGTGTATAAGTCCAGCGATGGAGGAAAATCCTGGCGGAAGATCTTGTATGTGAATGCATCCACAGGTGCAGCCGACGTGATCATGGATCCCAAAAACCCAAAAGTGCTGTATGCTTCCATGTGGGAGTTTAGAAGATCGGGATGGGGATTCGAGTCGGGCGGACCCAATAGCGCCTTGTATAAATCTACAGACGGTGGTACCACCTGGAATAAGATCCACACTGGCTTCCCTCCCGGAGATTTGGGAAGAATTGCCGTAGCAGTGGCACCCAGCGATGGAAATATTATTTATGCGGTGCTTGAAACCGAAGATAAAACGAAAAATGGATTGTGGAAATCAACCAACGCGGGTAAAAGTTGGGAACATCTCAACAACGACTTCGGCCTGGTAGTGCGTCCCTTCTACTTTTCACGAATCACGATCGACCCGCGAAACCCAGATGTGGTTGTGAAAGGAGGCCTCAATGGCTCTATCAGCCGCGACGGTGGAAAGACCTTTAAAAATCTGGGGAATATGCATAGTGATATCCATGATATTACCTTCCACATTAGAGACAGCGATATCATGTACAGTGGAACCGACGGAGGAGTTTATCGATCCTGGAATGGGGGTACCACCTTCGAGATCGTGGAGAACCTGCCGTTGTCGCAATTCTATCATATTAGTGTGGATGACTCAAAACCATACAATGTTTATGGAGGACTTCAGGATAATGGTAGCTGGTACGGACCTTCCTCCTCCCCAGGCGGTGTGAATGCGAGAGATTGGAACAGTGTAGGTTACGGAGATGGATTCAGGGTACTGAAACATCCTACCAAGAACATTATCTATTCCGAAATGCAGGGAGCACAGAATGTATGGCGATACGATGTGAATCTCAACCGAACCAAGACCGTTCAGCCACTTCAGGAAAAAGATGCTGACAAGCTACGATGGAATTGGAACGCGCCTATGGCTGTGAGTGCACATGAGCCCGACCGATTCTACATGGGTAGTCAGTATGTGCATCGTTCAGATGATATGGGTGATAGCTGGAGCATCATTTCTCCCGATTTAACCACCAATGATCTCACCAAACAAAACCAGGAAGAATCTGGTGGTCTCTCCATGGATAATAGTGGAGCTGAAAATCATACAACTATTTTCACCATTACCGAGTCTCCCTTGGATGAGAACATACTTTGGGTGGGCACGGACGATGGAAATGTACAAGTCACCCGGGATGGTGGAAAGAACTGGAGCAATGTTACCCCCAACCTTACCGGAATACCAGCCAATACATGGGTGTACCATATTGAAGCCAGTGTGCATGGGAAAGGAACAGCTTATGCGGTATTTGACGGACATACCAGCGGGGATTTCAAACCCTATGCGCTTAAAACAACCGACTATGGCAAGACCTGGAAAAATATAATTTCGGATGACATACAAAACAATGCTTTTGTGAGAAATATCCAGGAGGACTATGTCAACGAGGATTTGTTATTTCTGGGTACCGAACTCGGATTGTATGTTACCATTGATGGCGGACAGAATTGGTCACAATTCACCAACAATATGCCACCGGTTGCGGTCCATTTTGTGGACATGCAAAAACAAACCAACGATATTGTGATGGGCACCCATGGCCGTGGTGTGATTATCATCGATGATATAAGTCCGCTTAGGGAGTTGAACCAGGAAATTCTCTCGAAGGATGTTCATTTCTTCTCTTCGGAACCATTTACCATGATGGAGGAAAGTGGATTTGCAGGAACATTTGGTGCAGAGACCCAATTTGTAGGGCGCAACAAGTCCACCGCGGCACGCATTATCTACTACCTCAAGAAACGACATACATTTGGAAAGATGACCATGGAAGTTCAGGATATGGAGGGTAATAAAATAAGTCCGCTGAGCCCCGGAAAATCGAAAGGAATTAACGTTGTGAGTTGGAATTTTGTGAGCAAGGCTCCAAAGATGGCCGAAGGTAAAACTCTTGCTTTTGGCGGCTTTACGCCCAAGCGTGTGCCAGCTGGGATGTACAAAATTGTGCTAACCAAAGGAAAGGATACCTACGAACATGTGATCGAAGTTAAGTACGATGACACCTCCTTAACCACGTTGGCCGAACGAAAAGAGCAGGAAAAATATACGCAAGACCTTTTTAATATGGTGGAAGATCTGGCCTATATGGTTTATGAGATTGGTGAAACCCAGAAAAAGGCCCGGGAGGTGATCGATAATGACCCCAAAGGAAAGAAAGTGGCGCAGAAACTATATGATGCGCTGGAAAATCTTCGGAAGGATCTGGTGATTACTACCGGTGACAATTACGTAGCATCCGCCGAACCTGAACTTAGAGAACGCATGGGTGATCTTTACTCCGGGGTTGCCGGTAGTTACGATCGGGTCTCGGAAGCTCGGAAGAAAAACTTCAAACTTATTTCAGAAGAATTCAACAAAGAAAAGTCACGCTATGCCGAAATAATGGCAAAGGAAGGCAAGAAATTCATGTCATATCTTGAGAAAAACGAGCTGGAAAAACCTACATTAAAAAGCCGGGAAGAATTTCTTTCTACGATGTAGTAGTAAAATCGAACTCTCATTAAAACCCCGAAGTCCTCCGTTTCTTTGGGGTTTTCGGCATTTGTAGGCTAAAACAAACTGTTAACATCATTGTGTATAACTAGGCCTCATTCAGAATGATCTTACAAAGGAGTTTTCTAATTTTAGTAAAACATCACAGTCATGGATGCCAGAGACACGGCACTTCTTGAAGTGCGTCCCGAAATTCCTTCAGCAAAGATCTTGCCCGGTATGTCCTCGGAGGAATTATTTCAGAATCAAACATTGAGACCCATTTGTAAGTTGCAAGACGACTTGATGGTCGCAGTTTTCAGAAATTATGTGCGCAAGCACAAAAACGTATTCCACGATTTGAACGTGGAAAAACGTTTGGATTATATAGAGAACGCTATCCACAAGGACATGAAATTCCGGAATTCTCTCAAAGGAATCGTAATTGGTCAATTTACCTTGCTGGAATACAAACTTTACATCGAGAATTCCTCTGCCCTGAACAAACGCATGATGAATATTGTAAAGGAGCGACTCAAAAGTAACATCCAACTCCTAGAACTGGTAGCCTAGTCCAACAGCGAAACGCCATTCAGGTCGGTAGTGAGTACTTCACTCATATAATCGAAGAATGGACGCAATAAACTATAATGATGAAGCAGGTTATCCTTGAAATCTGCTGCATGGACCTCTTTATCGGTGAAATCATGGGCAACAAAGAAACTCTTTAACCGGATCAGGTCAAGATTGGGATGATCTTTGGAAAACCCTTTGGGTGCGGTTTTTACGGCGAATTCCTCGTTGAATCCACCAAACGCTTTTTTGAAGTCGTTTTGATTCAAGATTTTTCGAATGGGATCTGAATTCATCTCGAACTCCTTCCGAATTCGTAACAGATCTGAAGGTTCAGGGCCAAAGAATCCACCGGCCATAAGCGATTTTCCGGGTTCAAGACGCAGGTAATAGCCTCCCCTCCTATGAGCTCCTGCCCTGCTGAAACTAACAGATCGATGCACATTGTAGGGCGTTTTATCCTTGCTGAATCGAATGTCGCGATTGATACGAAAGACTTTTGTTTTAGCGATCTCATCGTTCTCGTTCAATCCCGCTTCCACTTCGGCATAAAATTCTTTAAGATCCTTTTCACTCGCCAGGTAGGTCTTCTTGTTTTCCTGCATCCAATCACGATGATTGTTAGCTTTTAATTTCTTGAGGAATTCGAATGAACTTTTCGGTACGGTATTCATGGTATTGATCTGTTTTTTTATTGTATCCTGAAACGAGCCTTGAATTTACAAAATAAAGAAGAGACTATTCAGAAACTGATGTCCCGCAATATAAGTCCGCTCGCTGGAGCTATAAGGGTAAGTTTAATATCATTTCCTCTTTGAAGTGTCTCCTTGATAAAGTCGAGATCTACATTGGCTCTGCCTAACTCAAACAGGGCACCCATCATCAATCTAATTTGATGTCTTTTAAACCCTTTGCCTTTTACCCTGAAAGCATAACTTCTTTCCGGGAAGAAGTTTGCTGTGTAGAAGGTATTCTCCACGATTTCAGACAAGGTCACGGTCGCTTCTGTCTTCGTGTTTTCCGTGGGCTTGTAGGTATAGTTTATAAAGTCATGCGCTCCTTCAAATAACTTCGCGCCAAGCTTCATTTGCTTGAGATCCAATGGTTCGGCAAGTGTTGTCATTAGCGATGAGCTGAATGGATGTGCTTTCATTCCGAAGGCAAAGAGATAGACATACTCTTTTTCTTTTGGAGCCCCAATTATATTGAAGTTTGAATCCACCTCGGTTATGGACAAGGCACGAATGTCTGATGGCAAATTCTCGTTGAAAAGCGGGAGGAATTCTTCAGTATCCAGGGGTTGATCGTCTAAAAATAACTGAACACAAGCCACTTCGGCCGAAACCATGGCATCTGTCCTTCCGGAGGCCAGTAATTTGAAGTTGTTGTGTCCCAGGACATATTTGATCGTCCGCCGTACCATTCGCTCCACAGTGAGCACGTTAGGCTGTTGTTGCCAACCGCTATATCGAAACCCAAGGTACTGTAAATGAACAAGATAGAAATATCGTTTCGAGAACATCAGGTAAAAATATGTATATTTACTGAATAACTTTAAACCAACTATTATGACAACTACTAACAAGCCCAATATCTGGTTTTGGATCATTGCTGTAATCGCTCTACTCTGGAACCTGATGGGAGTTTTTCAATTTTATGCTTCAACCATGATGAAGGATTCCCTTGCTGAAAATTATGGGGAAACTGAAATGGAGATTTTTAACGCGCTTCCTTCCTGGTATTTCATCGTATTTGGAGTGGCAGTGATCGCCGGGGCACTCGCAAGCATATTAATGCTGGCGCGCAAGAAGTTCGCGGTTCCGGTATTTGGAATCTCGTTAATCGCAGTCCTCATTCAAATGGGGTATTGGTTGTTTGCAACGAATATCATGGATGAACTAGGCGCACAAGCAGCGATCATGCCAATGGTTGTGATTGTTGGGGCAATTTTTCTTTATTTCTATAGTAAAGGAGCAAGCCAAAAAGGCTGGTTATCTTAAACCAAAAAATACATCTCACAATACAAGGCCGGAACCAAAAATTCCGGCCTATTTTGTTCGAATTCACCTCCATTTTTTACCATGAATTCAATTTAGTTTAATTGTTCATTCACTGTGAAAAACATCTGGTAAAAACCTTATTTATTCAGCAAATAATTCGCTAAGTTTGTTGCTATATCCCCTTGCTGTTAAAAGTTACCTGTAATACAACTGCTTAGCTCTAATGAAAAACTTCTTGATCGCCTTTTTAGTATTCCTGGTGTGGTCATTCTTTGGTATTTGGTTGTATTCCTGGTTGCAGCCCGAATCAAGCAATTCGGAACACAAGGATAGCATCGCTACCACAACGGTGAAGGATGTTGGATTGGATTTGGATGAACCCATTAAAATCGATGAACAGGTCATCGCTACAAATCCTGTGGTTAAGGATTCTCTTGGGCTGGTAGAAAATGTCGATGACGCAGTGACCAACTTTTCTTTACCCTCCGGTTTACGAGCTACCAATGCAATCAAGGATGTAATTTTCAGCTACAGTGAAGGAATTACCATCTGGAAGAACACCAACCAGATTGAATACCCAAATGCTATTCAGGATTTTAAGTATAGGTTGAATACCTACTTGCTTGAACATCCCGAGGAAGAATTACATATCGCTTCGGTCTATAGCCCTGCAGAAAACATAGAGCATCCAAATTTAGGATATCAACGAGCTGATAAGATCAAACGCATATTGGAACGCACCGGAATTCCAAGCGAAAAAATGGTGATTAAACCGTTGATCCGGGAGATCGAATTCGACGTGGAAGATCGATTTACCAGTGGTATTTATTTCACTTTTCAACCATTGGATTTGAAGCGGATCGAGAGTCTTAAATTGGCCATTCCCAATAGCAGGATCATCTATCCCAAATTGGTGAATAATACCATCTTCGTCAACGAGGATCTGCAGCAATTGCTTGAAGAAGTGAAGACATCCATGAACAATGACCCAGGATTGAAAGTTGAGGTGATAGGCCATACAGACAATGTTGGTAATGCGACCGACAATTACCAACTGGCATTGAAATATGCCCGACAAGTTCGATGGTACCTGGTTACCAAAGGAAAGTTAGATCCGAAGCGTGTAGTTGCCATTTCTGAAGGTGAAGCGAGATCCATAGCAAGCAACAGAACAGAGCGCGGACGATTGTTGAACCGTCGAATTGAAATAGTTTACAAAACAAGTTAATGGAACAGCTTACGGAATTTATCAATCAATTACCCGATTTCTTTGGCATCTTCTTATTGATGCTTAGTACTTTTCTTATCGGTTATTTTGCAGCCTGGGGAATGCAAAAGAGCAAATATCAAAAGTTGCTTCGTTCGTTGAACAGAAAGGGTGGTACGCAAAAAGAAGGTAGTTCCACAAGCGATATCGATGTTATATTTACTGAGATCAAGCCCAAGATCATGGAAGTGGTAAAAGAAGCCCAAGAAGAATTAGTGCAACAACAGGACGAGGAAGAGGAAGAGTTGGATGAATTTGAAGAGGAGGAGGCAGTAGGTCAAACTCCCAAGGTAAAATCTGCGGAAGAAATTGCGTCCAGCGCCAGGACAAGTTATATTACCTATACCCACAATAAACCAAAGTTGAATTTCGAGAACTTTGGATATGCCGAGGATAATCAACGACAGGATCTTACGAAGATCAATGGAATTGGCCCTTATATCGAGCAAAAACTCAACGAGATTGGTATCTACAATTACCAACAGATCAGCAATTTTAAAGATGAAGACATACGTGTACTCACCGAACTCATCGATTTCTTTCCGGGAAGGATAGAACGTGACGATTGGGTAGGTCAGGCAGAAGAACTTATCAACTAACCTTCTGAATGAAATTAGCCACGCTCGACTGGATTCTTATAATCTCATTTTTTGGGGTATTCTTATTGATCGGGATCCTGGTGGCTCGAAGAGCTGGAAAAAATACGAGAGAATTCTTTCTCTCCGGTCAGAACATGCCATGGTGGCTTTTAGGAATTTCCATGGTGGCCACCACTTTTTCTGCAGACACTCCCAACCTGGTCACAGATATCGTTCGGCAAAACGGAATTTCCGGTAACTGGGTATGGTGGGCGTTCTTACTAACAGGAATGTTAACCGTTTTTGTTTACGCCAAACTTTGGAGACGCTCAAAAGTGGTAACCGACCTCGAATTCTACGAATTGAGGTACAGCGGCAAAGAAGCTGCTTTTTTACGAGGGTTCAGGGCCATTTACCTGGGTGTTTTCTTCAATGTGATGATCATGGCATCGGTCTGTCTGGCAGCCATCAAGATAGGCGGAATCTTATTCGACCTACAACCATGGCAATCGGTAGTATATGCATCGATTATAACTGTTTTATATAGTTCCATAGGCGGATTGCGAGGGGTGATATTCACTGATTTCCTTCAGTTTATAATCGCCATGATTGGATCGATTTGGGCAGCCTACTTTATAATAACGATGCCCGAAATAGGTGGTTTGGATAGCCTGCTTTCCCATGAAAATGTGTCGGGCAAGCTCAATTTTCTTCCCGATTTTAATGATACAGATGCACTTTGGGTGTTATTGATTATTCCTATTGCTGTTCAATGGTGGAGTGTTTGGTATCCTGGGGCAGAACCGGGAGGAGGTGGTTACATCGCCCAAAGAATGTTATCGGCTAAGGACGAAAAAAATGCCATCGGAGCGACCCTGCTATTTAATATCGCGCACTATGCATTGCGCCCTTGGCCTTGGATACTAATTGCCTTGGCGTCATTAGTACTGTATCCGGAACTAACCGATATCGCGAACCAGTTTCCAAATGCTACTCTAGGCCATGACCTGGGTTACCCTGCCATGTTGACTCATTTGCCTGCCGGATTATTAGGATTGGTAGTAACCTCACTAATCGCGGCGTTCATGAGCACCATCTCAACACACCTTAACTGGGGTTCGTCCTACATCTCACTCGATTTTTATAAACGATTTGTGAAACCGAAGGCTTCAGAAAAGGAATTGGTGCTAGTTGGGCGACTTTCAACCGTTGTTCTCATGGTGTTTGCAGCTTTGTTGGCTCTGGTTCTAAGCAACGCTCTAAAAGCTTTCGAGATCTTGCTGCAAATTGGCGCCGGAACAGGACTAATATTCATTCTTCGTTGGTTCTGGTGGCGCGTCAATGCGTACAGCGAGATCACCGGTATGATCGTATCATTCGCACTGGCTTTGCTATTTGAATTTGTCGACCTGGGATTGGAAAGTCACGAAAAATTACTCTGGGGAGTAGGAATCACCACACTCAGTTGGATCGTGGTGACTTTGTTAACACGTCCAACCAACACCCAAACATTGGCCAAATTTTACGATACCGTAACACCCTATGGTTCAGGCTGGAAGCCTTTTAAGAAAAAGGCTATAAACCAGGGAATTCATTTGAAATCAACCCATGATAATTTTACCATCGATCTGGCAAGTATGCTGCTGGGAATTGTCTTCGTGTATACTTCTCTTTTCGCAACCGGGTACGTGATCTATGGGAATACGCTGGGCGCTGCCGTGCTAATTGGAATTGCTTTGATCGCCGGATTCAGCATATACAAGTTGTGGAAACGAAAATAAAAAGCGGAAGAAATATCTTCCGCTTTTATTCCATTCAAAGGAGATCTACTCGGGCCCACCACCTCCGGTGAACCAATAACCCACTCCAAAACCAATGTTGCAATTCTTCGCATCGAAGTTATTATCTATAACATCGTTAAATCCCATGTCATAGCGGACGTTAAAGAAAAGGCCCGCTGGAAGTTCGTACTGTGCGCCAATGCCTGCTCCAATATTTAAGGTGGATACATCTTCTAAATCAGTTTCGTTCCCGGCTCCGTCTTCAACGTTACCAGAAATATTGAAACCAAAAATGGGACCTCCTTGCAGACTAAGTCCCTCAGCGATCTCAAAGTCGGCCATAACGGGAACATCAACATAATCTATCTTGATGGTAAATTCCCCGTCTTTGAATCCACGCATGGAGTAGGTAACTTCGGGCTGGACCGAAAATAATTCCGACACCTCAAAATTGAACGCCGCTCCAATGTTTAGCCCAACTCGGGATTCGGTGCCATCAGTGTCATCTCCATTAACACCTGCAATGTTCACCCCGCCACGAGCACCTATTCTTGTTTGTGCGTGTGTGACAGCTGCTGAAAACAATACAATTACGGCAAGAAACATGAATTTTTTCATAATATAATAGTTTGATTAATAGCAAGTTAAAGCTACACAATTATTTCGCATCCCTGGCATCACGTACGTTAGCTTTTTGTTAACACACTTATTAACAGGGCATAAGAAGTAAAAAAGCCACCCAAGGGATGGCTTTTGACAAATTTTTATGTAAATCAAAGGAAACTGTAGCCAATCGACAAGGAGATCACGCTATTTTTACCTTTCGTGAATTCCTTCTCCGGGTCATCCGGGACATCGGTAAGTCCGAAATTATAGCGCCCATCGAGTCGTAATCCGAAAGGCAGGTCTAGCCCTGCTCCCACTATTCCGGAAACATCTGTTTCTTTCGTACCAATTTTGTTTATTACCGTGCCAACAACCGTTTGTGCATTTTCATCGATGAGCACACCAAATTGAGGTCCTGCGTGAATATGAAATTTGTCGGTAACGAAATACTTTAAGACTATGGGAACGTTTATATAGTTAAGGTCGAAATCACCGGCATTGAATTCGGCTCCTTGTTGTGAATAGAGAAGATCGGCTTGAATACCTAGTTTATCACCCAGTTTACCACCTAAGAAAACACCCGCGAGAAATCCGGTTCGATTATCAAGACCGCTGGCGTCGGTTAGGCTTGAGAAGTTTACCCCGGCTTTGATCCCAAAGTCCAGCCCTTGAGCAAATGCAGGAGAAGTAACAAGTGTAATTAATACGATGATCACTATTTTTTTCATATGCTTTAAAATTTTGATGAGAACATAAAACTACAACGATTTTCCATATATGAATATTTTCCCTCGAATATTTAAAATATATTTAACCAACGCAGTATGAAATGGAATCGTGCCATAGAAGATTATAAGAACTACCTGCACATTGAACGAGGGCTTTCAAAAAACTCGATCTCAAGTTATGGCCATGATATCCAGAAACTGGTAAATTGGCTTGCCGAAAATAAGCTAACCGACTCTCCATTGACCATCACCGAAAGTAGAATACAGGAATTTGTATATCAAATTGCCAAAACGATCAATCCACGATCACAAAGCAGGGTCATCTCCGGCCTGAGGGGCTTTTTTAACTACTTGATCTTTGAAGAATATCGAAATTTGAACCCGATGGAACTCATCGAAAGTCCGAAAATAGGTCGAAAGTTGCCAGATACACTGTCCAATGAAGAAATTGACCGGCTTATAGGGCAGATCGATCTCAGCAAACCCCAGGGTGAGAGAAACCGAGCCATGCTTGAATTACTCTATGGCTGCGGATTGCGCGTTTCTGAATTGATCCATCTTAATCTCTCCGACTTGTTTTTTGAAGAAGGATTCATCAAAGTCACAGGCAAGGGCAACAAACAACGCCTGGTTCCTATAGCTCCAGTCACAATACGGTATATCCAATTGTACAAAAATGAAGTTAGAGTACACCAGCAAATTGCTCCAGACGCCAGGGATACTCTATTCCTGAACAGAAGGGGAAAGCCATTGAGTAGGGCGATGATCTTTGCGATAGTCAAGGATCTGGGTGAAAAAGCCGGTATACGTAAAAATGTGAGCCCACATACCTTCCGACATTCTTTTGCTACGCATTTACTCCAGAATGGAGCCGATCTACGTGCTATCCAACAAATGTTGGGTCATGAAAGTATTACAACTACAGAAGTGTATACACACGTTGATAAAACGCACCTTGCCCAAGTGATGCTGAAATACCATCCCCGAAAGTAACTTTACACTTTTAAAAATTCGAGCCAGGCTTTATGTTGGACCATTACTTTCGTAATTTTATGATTATCAACGACGTATTATGAAAACATTACAATTTGTAAACAAGGATACTATGCAGGCTATCGGTCTGGGAACCTGGAAAGCCACTGGTGATGAGGTGAAATTTGCGATAAAGGAGGCTATTCATGCCGGAATGCGACATATAGATACTGCAATGATCTATGGGAATGAGACAGAGATCGGGGAAGCGCTCGCCGAACTAGTTGAGCAAGGTATTGTAAAACGTGAAGATGTTTTCATCACCTCAAAGTTATGGAACGACGCGCATAGACCGGATACAGTGATTCCAGCACTTCAGGAATCTCTCCGTAAGCTTCAATTGGACTATTTGGACCTATATCTTATCCATTGGCCGGTGGCCACCCATCCCGGAATTTTGTTTCCCAGTAAGCCTTCAGATTATCTTTCGTTGGAAGAAGTTCCTATTATTGACACCTGGCGTGAGATGGAAAAGGCTAAAAAACAAGGCTTAGTACATCATATTGGTGTTTCGAATTTCAGCAAAAAGAAATTACAGGATCTTGTCGTCAAAGCCACTCTGAAACCTGAAATGAACCAGGTGGAGATGCACCCCCTGCTTCAGCAACAAGATTTAGTTGATTATTGTGAGCGGGAAGGCATAATGATCACCGCCTATTCCCCGTTGGGGTCTGGTGATCGCACTCCTGAAATGAAAGCAGCAAATGAGCCCAATCTCATGCAGATCCAAGAAATAAAAGCAATAGCCCAAAAACACAAGGCAACCCCGGCGCAGGTGCTCATCAATTGGCACACCCATAGGAATATGGCCGTGATACCAAAATCAACCAGTCGCGATCATATCATCGCAAATTACCAAGCTGCAGAGATTCCTTTGGACCAAGAAGATCTTAATACCATTGCGAAGCTGGATCGAAATTATCGTTTCATCGATGGAAAGTTTTTCGAGGAACCTGAGAAGGGTTACATAAACATTTACGACGAATAAGCCCCTATTTGGCGATATTCACGGCTCGCGTTTCACGAATCACCGTTACTTTCACTTGTCCTGGGTACGTCATGTCTGTTTGAATCTTCTGCGAGATCTCGAAGGACAATTCAGCTGCCTTGTCGTCGCTAACTTTTTCACTCTCCACCATAACCCGAAGTTCTCTTCCCGCCTGAATGGCATAGGCCTTATTTACGCCGGTGAACCCAAAGGCGATATCCTCAAGGTCTTTCAAGCGTTGAATATAGGAATCCAGAACCTGGCGTCTTGCTCCGGGCCTGGCACCGCTGATGGCGTCGCACACTTGGACTATGGGTGAAAGCAGGGTAGTCATTTCAATTTCGTCATGGTGAGCCCCTATTGCATTGCAGACATCGGGTTTTTCCCCGTATTTCTCAGCCCACTGCATACCTAAGATGGCATGTGGTGTTTCGGTCTCTGCTTCCGGGACTTTCCCTATGTCATGTAGTAAGCCTGCACGTTTGGCGAGCTTGGCATTCAGTCCAAGCTCTGCAGCCATAACACCGCACAGTCTGGCTACTTCCCTGGAGTGATGAAGCAGGTTCTGACCATAGGAAGACCTGTATTTCATCCTTCCCACCGATTTGATCAATTCGGGATGCAAGCCATGAATTCCCAGGTCGATCACAGTTCGTTTTCCAACCTCTATGATCTCTTCCTCTATCTGCTTTGTGGTCTTGCGTACGATCTCTTCTATACGAGCCGGATGGATCCTTCCGTCGGTGACGAGTTTATGCAAAGAAAGGCGAGCTACTTCCCGACGCACTGAATCGAAACAAGAAAGTATAATTGCTTCGGGAGTGTCATCTACAATGATCTCAACCCCTGTTGCGGCTTCGATGGCCCGAATATTCCGCCCTTCCCGGCCTATGATCCTTCCTTTTACATCATCGCTTTCCAGGTTGAATACTGAAACGCAATTTTCGATGGCCTCTTCAGTTCCAATTCGCTGAATTGCATTAATGATCACCTTCTTCGCCTCTTGCTGAGCAGTCATCTTCGCTTCTTCCAGGGTGGTCTGCATATAGGCCATGGCATCTGTCTTTGCCTCAGCCTTTAAGCTTTCAAGTAACTGAGCCTTTGCATCCTCTGCTGAAAGGCTGGAAATTACCTCCAACTGTTCGATCTGGTTGCGGTGCATCTTTTCCACCTCGTTCCGCTTCTTGTCCAGTATTGAAAGTCGATTTTCGTAATCTTTCAGCTTGTCCTCCATTTGGGCATTCAGCTTCTTATTACGGGCCAGTTCACTAGACACCTGAGATTCCTTATCGCGAGTTCTTTTTTCCGATTCCGCTATCTTCTTATCCCGGCCAAGGATCACCTTTTCGTGTTCCGACTTCAGTTCGATGAACTTTTCCTTGGCTTGTAATATTTTATCTTTCTTAAGCGTTTCGGCATCTGCATTCGCCGCTTTAATTATGGCGGCTGCCGATTTCTTAGCCGATTTGATCACTTGAGTCGCATTGCTTCGTTCCAGCAGTTTTGCGATGATAAATCCCAGGATCAAACCCGCTACCGCGGCTATCACTATTGTAATAATATTATCCATAGTATCTCGAATTAGTGTATAAAAAAAGCCTACACTAATAATGTGATTTTGAATAAACTCCTTAAAAACAAGTTTAGGGCTACGATGCTGGTCAAGTATCCGCTCAAAGACGGCTCGCTTTTACAACTTCAACTCACCCTTTTTAAAGAATTCGTGTTGAGTTTACCAAA
>JABDNM010000238.1 GCA_013043825.1 Flavobacteriaceae bacterium | reverse complement strand
CGGAGGAAGCGATCATCACCGACTCCAACAAGGTGATCAACACCCTTAATTCACTCTGTATCGAGATGGACGCCCGTTACGACCTGCTTAAAGATGCCTTATGCCGAAATATCAAGGAGTACAATACCAAGTTCAAATCGCGTAAACTGAATCCGCAAGAAGGCCATCGTTTTCTTCCTTATATCGTATTGGTGATCGATGAATTTGCCGACCTCATTATGACCGCAGGCAAGGAAGTGGAAACTCCCATTGCTCGACTGGCGCAACTAGCCAGGGCCATTGGGATCCACCTTATTATCGCAACACAACGACCTTCGGTAAATGTGATCACAGGTATCATTAAAGCCAACTTCCCGGCGCGTGTTGCATTTAGGGTTACCAGTAAGATCGATTCGCGTACTATTTTGGATAATTCCGGAGCCGACCAGCTCATTGGGCGGGGAGATATGTTATTTACCCAGGGCAATGATTTGATACGAATTCAATGTGCTTTTGTAGATACGCCGGAAGTGGCAGATATCACCGAATACATCGGATCTCAAAAAGCATATCCCGAGGCGTATCAGCTTCCGGAATATGTGGGTGAAGAAGGTGGCACAACTCTTGATATAAGTGTGGAGGAGCGGGATAGCCTGTTCAAAGAAGCCGCCGAAGTTTTGGTGATAGCGCAACAGGGATCGGCATCTTTGTTGCAGCGTAAATTGAAACTGGGATACAATCGTGCGGGAAGAATTATCGATCAATTGGAAGCGGCTGGAGTCGTGGGGCCTTTCGAAGGAAGCAAGGCCAGACAAGTGCTCGTTCCAACGATTGACGCATTGAACCAACTTTTAGACAACGAAAACAACAACGTGTAAGATGAAGAAATTAGTAGTAGTAATCCTGGCAGTATGTAGCATTTCATTGGCACAGGCTCAGAGTGCCAAATCCTTGTTGAACGAGGTCTCGACTAAGGTTAAAGGCTACGAAAACATTGTGATCGATTTTAAGTGGAATTTGAATAATTCCAAGGAAAATGTTAATCAGGACACCCGGGGAGATGTCTCTATCCAGGGTGATAAATATTTGCTGAATATGCTGGGCACAACTCGAATGTTTGATGGGAAGAAGATCTATACCATCGTTCCGGAAGATGAGGAAGTCACCATTTCAAATTATAGTTCGGAAGATGATAAGGACATCACTCCTTCCAAATTACTCACATTTTATGAAAAAGGTTATACTTCTAAAATGGATATCGCCCAAGACGTAAAAGGACGAAAAATACAGTATGTCAAACTAACCCCTATCGATTCGAATGCCGAGATAAAAGACATCCTGCTCGGGATCGATGTCCAGACCAAGCATATCTATCGCTTGATTCAAACCGATGGTAATGGCACGAAGTATACGCTTACGGTAAATTCTTTTAAAACCAATCAGCCTTTGTCAAAAACACTCTTTACCTTTGACCAGGCCAAGTATGAAAAAGATGGTTATTACATCGATAGGCTAGATTAAAACAGCTTGAAAATATTAGATCGTTACATATTAGTAGCTTTTTTGAAGACGTTTTTAAGCGTCTTCATTATTTTAATGTTCATATTTGTTCTCCAAACTGTCTGGTTATACATTTCTGAACTTGCCGGGAAAGATATTGACGTTTGGGTTATTTTGAAGTTCCTATGGTTCTTCTCTCCCAAGCTAATTCCCCTGGTTTTACCACTCACCATTCTGGTTACTTCTTTGATGGTCTTCGGTAACTTAGCCGAGCAATATGAGTTTGCTGCAATGAAATCCTCCGGAATCTCTCTGCAAAGGGCTATGCGCAGCCTGATGTTCTTCATCGTGGGACTGTCATTGCTGGCATTTTTCTTCGCCAACAACATTATTCCCAATTCAGAATATAAATGGCAGAACTTACGAAGGAATATCGCCCAGCAAAGCCCGTCCATGGCTATAGTTGCTGGTCAATTCAGTGAGATAGGTGATGATTTCAACATTAAGGTGGACGAGAAGTTCGGGGAAAACGAAGAATTTCTGAAAGGCGTCATTATTCATCAGAAAAACCCCAAACGACCCAACAGAAATACCACCGTTACCATCGCCAAAGAGGGTGAATTGGTAAGTGAAAAAGGTAGCAACACCCTGTCCTTAATTCTAAAGGATGGCAACCGGTACGAAGATATCCAGCTGAACAATGCGGTAAAACAGCGCAGCGGACCATTTGCCAAGGCTCATTTCGAGGAGTACACCATCAATATAGACCTAACCGCCCTTGATAAAAGCGACATAGACGCCGAAAATGAACTGAGCAACCACAATATGTACAAGGTAAGTGAACTCTTTGTAGAGATCGATACCTTATCTCATAGTTTTACCAAGGATATTCAGGTTTACGGCAATAATATGTACTATCGTACCGGGGTAAATAAATTCAACGACACCCTGCGCAGGAAGATTAAAAGGGATACCGTTCACAAGGAAATTCTCTCCGTTTTTGTTGATCGTCAGCAAAGTGAGATCGTTGAAACTGCGCTAAACAATGTTCGCGGAACCCTGCAATCCCTGAACTCGAAAAAAGTTGAATTTCAGATCAAGACCAAGCGCCTCAATAAGCACGAGATCGCCCTGCACGAAAAATTCTCATTAGCGATCGCATGTATTATCCTCTTTTTCGTTGGTGCCCCGCTTGGTGCAATTATCCGAAAAGGTGGAATGGGCTTGCCCATGGTGGTGGCGATCCTGCTGTTTTTAACCTATCACTTCATTGGGATATTCGCCAAGAATAGCGCCGAAGATGGTACCATGCACCCGTTCATTGCAAGTTGGATGAGTACCGTGATCATGCTTCCATTGAGCATTTGGTTAACCTATCGAGCCACAACCGATCAAGGAGTCTTTGATATGGATTCTTTTCTACAACGCATTGGAAATCTTTTTCGAAAGAAATAGACTCGTTTATTGATAAGCACATCTAGAATTTACAGAGCGTTCTCTTAGGTTTCGATAATGCAAAATTTACTACTCGAAAGCGATTACGTATCTTTGTCGTCGAATTCCGAAGAAAACAGGGAATCCAAAAGAATTGCACTATGATCACCACAGAAAACGGCACCATGATTAAGCTGAATACGATCCAGGAAGCGATCGAAGACATCAAGAATGGAAAGATAGTCATTGTTGTAGATGATGAAAGCAGGGAAAATGAAGGCGATTTTATCGCTGCTGCAGAACGGGTAACCCCTGAAATGATCAACTTTATGGCGACCAATGGTCGTGGGCTTATTTGTGCCCCGATCACTGAAGAACGCTGCAGGGAATTGGATCTCACTATGATGGTTGAAAACAATACTGTTCTTCACCATACCCAATTCACGGTATCGGTTGATTTGATCGGACATGGTTGTACAACAGGGATCTCGGTTCATGACCGTGCGAAGACCATTCAGGCCTTGGTGGATGAGAACACCAAAGCCAGCGATCTTGGACGTCCCGGACACATATTCCCATTGAGAGCCAAAGAGGGAGGGGTTTTAAGGCGAACCGGCCATACTGAAGCTACCATTGACCTGGCTAGACTTGCAGGACTTCAGCCTGCAGGGATCCTGGTGGAGATCCTGAATGAGGATGGAACCATGGCTAGACTACCACAATTGATGGAAGTCTCCAGGAAATTCGACCTCAAGATCATTTCCATCGAAGACCTGGTGGCGTATCGAATGGAACATGATTCACTTATCGATAAAGAGGAAGACTTTAATATCAATACGAAGTTTGGCAAGTTCAGACTACGGGCTTATAAGCAAACGACCAACAATCAGGTGCACATTGCCCTTACACGAGGTTCCTGGGAACCCAATGACCCCGTTTTGGTACGTGTGAATTCTACTTTGGTTAACAATGACATTCTTGGGACACTTACCAATAACGCCGAACAAAAGCTAGACAATATGTTCGAGGTAATCAACCGGGAAGGAAAGGGTGCTGTAGTCTTTATCAACCAGGAAAGTCAGTCACTCAACCTATTAAAGCGCCTTGGTGAATTAAAAGCATCCCAGCAAGGAGATGAGGTTGCGAAAGCACCGCGAATCGTTATGGACAATAAGGACTTCGGAATTGGCGCCCAGATACTTCATGACCTGGGAATTCACAAGATCCGACTTATTTCCAATTCCCAGCAAACCAGGCGGGTAGGGATGATAGGCTACGGTTTGGAGATCACCGAATATATTCCGTTCTAGGCCTTATTATTTATTCGGAAAGTTGCTGGCGACCAAAACAGGCCTGCCTAGGTCTAAAATGAAACGTTCACAAAAGGGATCACTGGACTGGTATAAACACTTTCGTCCTCTTTGTAGAGTAAATTGTACTTGGCACCGATCGAGATTTTATTGGTGATATTCCAGCCAGCACCTACAAATAGGGCTGAATCCCAAAAGTTATCCTTCACATCGCCTTCAGGAGTTTCCGTTGTTCTCGACACATTTAACTCGGCGAATTCAACCAAAGTGGTTAAAAATTTGACCGGGGTGTAAAAACCAGCTACATTTCCTCCTATAGTCGTGGTACTTTGAAGATCTTTGATTGCAGTATAACTCCCCTGAACACCTACGCCAAAGCTAAACTTTTCACTGGCATTATAGATCACGTTGGGCGCAAGACTTACGTTGGTTCCTCCAACAAAACTAAGCCCAAATCCAACGCCAAATTTCCATTTATTCGGCTTCTGTGCCGTACTGTCAATAACAATAACTTCAGTGGTTTGAGACACAACGAGGTCACTACTCACCAAAATACCGGAGATTAAAATAATTTTCAAAATTAATTTGAATTCTTTCATGATGTTCATGTTTAATTACAATTAATACGATTATTTATTACGATATATTGGCTTGTATTATTTTGGCTATTTTTTCGGCGCGTGACTGCACTTCGGTTTTGGTCCATCCTACTTTCACAAGAGAAGAAATGGTCCTTCCCATCCAGGCATCGCTTTTGGAAAAATCGGTATTGTTCAAATCCTGAATCTGGTTCGTTATTTCGGAAGGAAGCCGCCCCAGACTTTTCAGGTTCCGAAGATGTTCCCAGCCGTTGATGTAGTGCCAGTTATTGGTATACCAGTAGAAACAGACATCAATTCCAGCTTGTGATATTGCTTTGTGTGTTTTCTGGGCGATTTCTTCGGTAGGTAAGAAGAAATTCAGAAAAGAATAATTCTCTACACCTCCGTCCGGAACACGTCTGAAGGTAACTCCATCCACTTGGGACAGTACATTCCGCATAATCGAATAATTGATCCGCTGTAATTCAAGAATATGGTCGAGTTTCCCCAATTGTGCAACCCCAACAGCTGCATTTAATTCTGAAATTCTGAAGTTGTAGCCCATGGTAGGATGCGTTTCAGCTCCACGATCGTTGCCCACGTGATCATGACCATGGTCCTGATACTGATCACAGTTTATTGCGTATTGCTTGTTATTGGTAATGATTCCCCCACCCTCTCCGCAAGTGATGGTCTTTACAAAATCGAACGAAAAACAACCCAGGTCGCCGTAGCTGCCCAAGGGTTTCCCTTCGAAACTTCCACCAATTGCCTGACAGGCATCCTCCAGAAGCAGTAAGTCATGTTTGTCACAAATGGCCTTGAGCGCCTTGAGATCGGCCATGGAACCACACATATGGACCGGCATTATACATCGGGTACGTGAAGTGATCGCCGCTTCAACCGCTTTGGGATCCAAGGTCAGGGTATCATCAATATCTACCAGCACGGGTACGGCACCAAGCATCATGATAGACTCAAAACTAGCGACAAAAGTAAAGGTTGGCATGATCACCTCATCTCCTGCTCCTATCCCTGCGGCAGCTAGTGCAACGGTAAGTGCCGAAGTTCCGCTGGAAACAAGTTGACAGTAAGCGCTCCCCATGCGCTGTGCAAAGGCCATTTCAAATTCCTTCGCCTTCCAATGTCCGTTACGCATTCCATCGAAACCATAGCGCATGAGCACTCCATTTTCGAGCACATCGTTCACCTGTTGGCGTTCTTCTTCGCCAAAAACTTCAAATCCGGGCATAAAAGTTTATTTGAATTTTGATAATTGAATCATGATCTTCCAAAAGACGTCGGGCAAAGATAAGCGTTGCGTGATTCTCACACAACCTACGGATTTCGGAGCCATGTATCGGGGTTTAAGTGGAACATTTTTTTCCAGCCCTGAACAGCTTCAGCATCCTTTAAATGAATGTACGGAAAAGGAGTTGTAATTGCATAGTGCAAATGCGGCGGTTTTCCTTTTGCGTTGCCCGTATCACCAAC
>JABDNM010000232.1 GCA_013043825.1 Flavobacteriaceae bacterium | reverse complement strand
GATTATGTAGCTGCGTTCTACAATGTGATCCATTGGGATGAAGTGGCAGATCGCTACCAGGCCAATAAATAGATAATAGTTATTTAGCAAAGAAGACCCTGCTTGATCGAGCAGGGTTTTTTTATGGGGATAGGCTAAACACAGTTAACACCACCTCTTCATATTTGGGTATAAAAAAGGAAAACACGAGATATGATACCCGTGACAGCGGTAATGAGGAATATAGTAAACGAAAGTTTTAGGGAGGAAAGAAACGGTTCGCCTGTTTCAGGCTCACCACTTTATTGAAACGAAATTTTGCGAAGCAAAATCGAATGTGCTGCTTGTCCTGAGCCTGTCGAAGGGTGGACATTTGGTTGAGATACCCGCGACAGCGGCATTCCGGAGTACAGTAAACGAGAGTATTAAGGAGGAAAGAAACGGTTCGCCTTTTTTAGGCTCACCACCCCTTAAATTTGGCGCATAAAAAAAGGTAAACGAGAGTTTACCTTTTTTTGCCCCAAATCTACCATGAACTTAACCTACTTATGCTATGGTATGAGTCAAATATATATGATAAATCTACGGTGGAAATAATTTTTTAGACCAAGGACCTACTTATTCGTTAAAAAGCACAAATTCGTTCGATATTCCTTTATTTGAAGGGGTGAAAGGAGCCATAATTCACCTAATATAGACGTTTTTCTACTAAAAACCCCCCTGAAACTCTAATGTTCAAACTTAGCCTTTTCCAAAAGAATCTTAGGAATGGTACTATAGATCGAAAAAGCTAAATGGGCTACGAGCGTTGAACAAGCAAAAGCAGCTTCACAATCCTTTTTTGTGTTAAACAACATACAAAAAAGCCTTGCTCGCTACCTTATCGAAACACAGTTTTGTGAAGCAAAACCGGATGTCCGGTGGACATCTGGTGAAGATACCCGCGTCAGCGGCAGGCGTAAAAAAGATAAAAGTGAGTTTTGATTGAGCAAAAGCAGCTTCACAATCCTTTTTTGTGTTAAACAACATACAAAAAAGCCTTGCTCGCTACCCCTTAAATTTGGGCAAATAAAAAAGGTAAACGAGAGTTTACCTTTTTTGCCCCAAATCTTACCATGAACTTAACCTACTTATGCTATGGTATGAGTCAAATATAGAACAATAAATAGACATCCGAGCAGATTTTTCCTACTTTTGGATAAAATGGTTTTAATATTCGATAAAGTGCACAGATCACTCTGTTTTTAGGATTATTTAACAGAAATATCAGTAGGCTCGTGCGGGATTACCTTCATAAAAATGTACATAAGCACGATTTACAACTCTATTTCCGCCCTGCGTAGGATAATTTCCAGTAAAATACCAATCTCCGAGATTATTCGGACAAGCCTGGTGAAGGTCCTCAACCGATTGGAAAATTACTTTCACTTTCGCATTGATATCATTTTCACTGATGATCTCGGCAATCTTATCTGAAATTTCTTCATCGGTGAATGGATCGTATAATTCTTTTACGTAATTAACCACTTTGGAATCCTCCAGTGAGAGCTGATCTTTGCATTTATAATAGATCTCTTCGATTATATGTTCTGTGCCTCGCTCTTCATGCAATGCCTTCGCCGCATTAAATGCCACAAGATCTTCGAGACGCGCCATATCGATTCCATAGCAATCTGGATAGCGGATTTGAGGAGCCGAGGATACCACCACGATCTGCTTGGGGTTGAGACGATCTAACATTTTCAGGATGCTTCGTTTTAAGGTCGTTCCTCGAACAATACTGTCGTCGATAACCACCAGATTATCTGTTTCTCTCACTATTCCATAGGTAACATCATAGACATGTGCCACCAGATCGTCCCGACTGCTATCTTCAGTAATGAATGTTCTAAGCTTCACATCCTTGATAGCTAACTTGTCGGTTCTTATTTTATGTGCCTGTATTTCCTGTAGTCGTTCTGGAGTCAACTGGTCTTTTTCTCGTAAGATTGCTTCGTTCTTCTGTTTGTTCAGTTCATCCTGAGCTGCTTCCAGCATTCCGTAGAAAGAAGTTTCAGCCGTATTCGGTATGAAGGAGAATACGGTATTCTCGGTATCGTGTTCGATGCTTTCAAGCACTTTGGGCATGACCAGACGCCCTAATTCTTTTCGTTCCTGGTATATTTCGGCATCACTTCCACGGGAAAAATAGATACGCTCGAATGAACACGATTTTCGCTCCAGGGGTTCCAGGATCTTTTCGATGCTCGAAGAACCATTCTTTTTTACAATAATGGCATGTCCGGGATCCAACTCTCGAACATCTTCGAATTTTACGTTGAAGACGGTTTGAATCACAGGACGCTCGCTTGCCACGGCAACCACCTCTTCATCGGCATAATAGTAGGCAGGGCGAATTCCTGCAGGATCTCGAAGCACAAAAGAATCACCATGTCCCAATAATCCGGCCATAGCATAACCGCCATCCCAGTTCTTGGCAGATTTTCTTAATATACGATCGATCTTAAGGTGTTCCGCTATATAAGGAGAAGCCTCACGTTTATTCATGCCTGCGGCCTTGGCCTTTTTGTATTGTTTTCGAACGGCATCATCCAGAAAGTGGCCAATCTTTTCCATAACCGTAATGGTGTCTGCCTTTTCCTTTGGATGCATTCCCAGCTTGATCAAATTCTGAAACAGCTCGTGTGTATTGGTCATATTGAAGTTCCCGGCTATGATCAAATTACGGTGCATCCAATTATTTTGTCGCAGGAAAGGATGAACTGTCTCTATGCTGTTTCCGCCAAAGGTTCCATAGCGAACATGGCCTAATATCAATTCTCCTACGTAGGGAATGTATTTTTTTTGTGAGGCCACGTCATCGATTATCTTGGGGCGCTTTTCAAACTCAAGATTGATGCGCTCATTGATCTGAGCGAAGATATCCTGAATAGGCTGGGTCTCGTTGGAGCGAATCCTACTAATGTATCGTTCTCCAGGATCAACATCAAGTTTAATACTGGCAAAGCCTGCGCCATCCTGACCCCGGTTGTGCTGCTTTTCCATCATGAGGTACATTTTATTTACCCCATAGAATGCAGTTCCATACTTTTCCTTGTAATATTCCAGAGGCTTAAGCAACCGGATCAAGGCGATTCCACATTCATGTTTTAAGGCGTCACTCATAGTTTTTCAACCAAAAACGCCCTGATATTTCAGGGCGTGCATTATGTTAATTCTATATCGAATTGAGTCAAATTCTTGAATTGCTGAAGACGTTGATGCCGCTCTTTACTTGACAGTTCGAGCAATCGTTCGGTGCCAAATTTCTCGACACAAAAAGAGGCAAGTGCAGAGCCGTTAATAATCGCGGTCTTCATATTTTCAAAACTGTAATCTCCGGTTTTAGCCAAATAACCGGCAAAACCTCCTGCGAAGGTATCTCCGGCACCTGTAGGATCAAAAACTTCCTCCAGCGGCAGTGCCGGAGCGAAGAATACTTCGTCCTTGTGAAACAACAGCGCTCCGTGTTCACCTTTCTTAATCACAACAAACTGAGGTCCCATTTCAATGATCTTTTGAGCGGCTACGACCAGGGAATATTCCGCTGTAAGCTGCCTTGCTTCCTCGTCGTTGATAGTGATCACATCTACGTTAGCGATTACTTTTTGAAGATCCTCCAACGTGTTATCCATCCAAAAATTCATGGTGTCAAGGATTACAAGTTTAGGATCATCCATTTGCTCGATCACACTTAGTTGGACCAAGGGGTGTAGATTTCCTAACATCACCACTTCCGAATCGCGATAGTTTTTGGGAACAACTGGATCAAAATTGGCCAGTACGTTCAATTCGGTAACGAGGGTATCCCTGGAATTCATATCGTTATGGTACTTTCCAGCCCAAAAGAAGGTCTTTCCGTCCTCTACGATTTCCAGCCCACTCACATCCAAGCCCTTGGAGGCCAGCATTTCAATATATGATTTTGGAAAATCTCCTCCAACGATAGAGACGATCGCCCCATCAACATCGAATTGGGATGCAGCAAGACCTATAAAAGTGGCAGCACCACCTAAAATCTTATCGGTTTTTCCGAAGGGGGTTTCAATGGCATCAAAAGCGACAGTTCCAACGATTACCAGTTTGCTCATTTTTTGGGTTTAATGTTGTTGAAATTCAGGACCCATCCTTATTCAATCAACGAAGCTGCAAAGATACGATTTTTGTTAGTTAATACTAAATGAATTTTGGGTATCCAAAGCTCAAATAGATAGCTTCAGATTCCTACAATTTTTTACCTCCAAACTTTGAGGAATTTATATACAGATCACAATCCTAAGGGATTTTTTACAGGCTTGGAGATCTCCCGTTTGGATAGAAAAAGGACAAATTGCATTCATAAATCATTCGAAATGAGCAAAAATTCGAGTTGAAATCGAGACTTGGTCGGATAAAAACATTCCTACAACGAATAATCATAAATAGTGAATTATTCAACCACGCTATTTATCTACTTTTGGTTTCCTCGTAAAATTAAATACATAAGAATGAAAAAGATATTTGTACTTGCTCTGTTTGTACTTGTTTACTCATACAGCGTTTCCGCACAAGTTGGAATAGGAACTGTTAATCCATCCTCTGAACTAGAAATTGAAACTACGAACACTGGCGTTCCGGCATTAGAATTAAATCCGCAATCTGCTCCAACTGGATCAGCGACGGGACAGCTTTCTGTTATTGGGGATCAGCTTTATATGTATGACGCGACACGTGCCAAATGGCTGAGTACAGAAACTTCGGCTTTAGCTTTCACAAGCAGTGGAGCAACGTCCAACGTACTTCTCAAATATGGTGAGGTGGCCAACACAAATGGAGGGGCTTATATGCCATTAGACGGAACTATCGTATATATAGGTGCTACTACATCCGACGCTCTAGGTTCTGGTTCCACAAAAGCCTTCGACGTGACGGTTAAAAATGGTTTAACAACCCTTTCTACCACTACTTTCAATTTGGTTAATTGGAAGTTCCTAAAAACCGATTATAATGTAAATTTTAATGCCGGGGACTATATTAATGTTCGAACACCATCGGCAGGAGGTAATGTAACCAACCCTACGGTTACAGTCTGGGTAAAATGGCGTGAGTAGTTTACTTTCTTCCAAAATCGGCTGGGATCTCACCCCAGGCTTTGGTCTCCCACTTTAATACCTTGGTATCGTAGGCGTTCTTTTTTAACCAGGTTTCAGCACGAGATATCAACTCAAAAAGTTTCTCGTTCTTGGAAGTCTTTTTTAATTTGGTGTTGCACTTTTTCTTCTTTACCCATCCCATGGCAATACGTGAATCACTGTAAATTTTTCGGTCACTCTTCATTTGATTTAAGTAGGCAAGTCCGTGGACCAGAGCTAAGAATTCACCAACGTTGTTTGTTCCCTGCTGAAATGGTCCCTGCCGAAAGAGTTCCTCATGGGTTTGAGTATCTACACCGCGGTACTCCATGAGCCCAGGGTTGCCACTGGAGGCGGCATCCACAGCAATTGAGTAGAGATCGGGTTCTCCAATAGCTGCTAGCTCTGCCTTCGTAAGTGTTTTATTTTTCGAACTTTTACCTTTATAATCCTGGTACTCTTTTCCATAAGCTTCTTTCGCTTCCGCGAAGGTTTCGAATGATTTGTACTGCGCTCCTTTCACCCCTTTGATGGAGCGTTGGCACTCTTCCCAACTTCCAAAAATACCCGTTGGATTTCCGAACCAGACTACGTAGAATTTTTCTTTCTTAGCCATTGAATTCAGTATATTCAGATTCGTTTAATAAGGATTCTATCACCTTGGGAAAGTGCAGATATTCCAGGGCATGGACTTTTTCAGCGATCTCCTTGGCCGTTTCATCTCCGCCTAATGCCACCTTGGTTTGGTAAATGATGGCACCTTCATCGTATTCCTCATTCACATAATGAATAGTGATCCCAGTTTCCTTTTCTTTGTTTTGAGCGACTGCTTCATGCACGTGACTTCCATACATACCTTTGCCGCCATATTTCGGCAACAGGGCAGGATGAATATTGATCACTTTGCCTGGAAATTCCTGAAGGAGAGGCGCCGGAAACTTCAGTAAGAACCCGGCAAGAACTATGATATCGGGATCTGTTTTTTTCAATGTCTTTAAAACCCCATTTTCTGAATGCAGCTCATCCCTTGTAAAGGAAGAAGCCATTACCTCCAGGGCCTTCGCTCGCTCCAGAACTTTGGCATCCTTCTTGTTAGACAGGACAAGAACGACCTTGGCTAAATGGCCTTGCTGAAAGTGTTCAATGATGTTCTGGGCATTGGTACCGTTGCCCGATGCAAATATTACAATACGCTTCCTTTTTGGTGTTTTCAAAGTAGTTCAGAAGTAATAAATTAAAATAAATTACAAAAGTACGGCAATCGGGTTTTACTTCGCTCAAAATTGTTTAAATTGAGAACACATTTTCCCGCTAAAATGGTGTTTTCAATTAAAATATTTTATTTTTGCCACTTATAATTAAAACTAAAAATTAAGAATTATGTCAGACATTGCATCAAGAGTTAAAGCGATAATCGTAGACAAATTAGGTGTTGACGAAAATGAAGTTGTAAATGAAGCTAGCTTCACCAACGACTTAGGAGCCGACTCCCTGGATACGGTTGAGCTTATCATGGAATTTGAGAAAGAATTCGACATTCAAATTCCAGATGATCAGGCTGAAAACATTGCGACCGTAGGTCAAGCAATTTCATATATCGAAGAGGCGAAATAACACTACTTCCATATGGAATTAAAGCGAGTTGTAGTAACTGGTCTTGGTGCCCTAACTCCCATTGGTAATACCATCCCTGAATATTGGGATGGACTTAAAAATGGTAAAAGTGGTTGTGCCCCTATAACCTATTTTGACACTGAAAAGTTCAAAACTAAATTCGCTTGTGAAGTCAAAAATTACGATCCACAAGAACATTTTGATAGGAAAGAAGCCCGAAAACTTGATCGATTCGCTCAATATGCGTTGGTTTCGAGTGATGAGGCAATCGCCGATGCGAACATCGATCTGGAGCACCTCGACAAATTTAGAGTTGGAGTGATCTGGGGAGCCGGTATTGGCGGTTTGGAAACGTTTCAAAATGAAGTTATAAATTTTGCAGGAGGGGATGGAACACCGCGTTTCAACCCCTTCTTTATTCCCAAAATGATCGCCGATATTGCCCCTGGTAATATTTCGATCAAGCATGGGTTCATGGGACCCAATTATACAACAGTTTCGGCCTGTGCTTCCTCGGCCAACGCCCTCATCGACGCACTGAACTATATTCGTTTGGGGCTTTGCGACATCATCGTCACCGGTGGAAGTGAAGCAGCAGTAACCCAGGCTGGAATGGGAGGGTTTAATGCAATGCACGCCCTTTCGACAAGAAATGAAAGTCCGGAAACGGCCTCACGGCCTTTCGACGCAACCCGTGACGGTTTTGTATTGGGAGAGGGTGCCGGAGCGCTTATACTGGAAGAATACGAGCACGCCATCAATCGCGGAGCAAAAATCTATGCCGAAGTGGTGGGCGGAGGAATGTCCAGTGATGCATATCACATGACGGCCCCCCATCCTGATGGTATTGGCGTGGAACGAGTTATGTTAAATTGCCTTAGAGACGCCGGAATGACCTCGGATGATGTAGACCACATCAACACACATGGAACATCAACTCCACTTGGGGATGTCGCCGAACTTAAGGCGATCTCTAAAGTTTTTGGAGCACATGCCAATGATATCAATATAAATTCTACCAAGTCGATGACAGGACACCTGTTGGGAGCAGCTGGAGCTATAGAGGCGATCGCCTCTATTCTGGCGATGACCCATAGTACGGTGCCCCCTACTATTAATCATTCTACGGTGGATGAAAACATAGACCCTTCTCTAAATCTTACGCTCAACAAGGCGCAAGAGCGTGAAATAAAAGTTGCCATGAGCAACACCTTTGGTTTTGGTGGTCATAACGCTTGTGTTCTTTTCAAGAAGCTGGACGACTAAAGTTAAATGAGTTCACTTAAAAACATATTTTCTTCTCGCCCGGAAAGGGGCGATAAGTTCTACAGAGCCCTAAAGAAAATATTAAGCTTCAAGCCGGGCAATATCTCCATTTACGAAGAGGCATTCACCCATCGCTCCATGAACAATACCAGCGATAATGGTACTCCTCAAAACTATGAAAGACTGGAATTTCTTGGAGATGCTATGCTGGGTTCTGTGATCGCAGCACATCTGTTCAAGAAAGTACCCGACGGGAATGAGGGTTACCTCACAAAAATGCGGTCCAAAGTTGTGAGCAGGGAACACCTGAACGAATTGGGTCGCGACCTTAACCTCATTAAATTGGTCAAGACAAATATCCCTACCAAACAATTTGGTGAGAATATTCATGGAAATGTTTTCGAAGCATTGGTTGGAGCGATCTATCTGGATAAAGGATACAGAGGATGCGAGAAATTTATCCATCGCAGAGTGATCAAACCTTATGTAGATATTCAGAAACTGGAAGGGAAGATAATTAGCTATAAAAGCTTGTTCATCGAATGGTGCCAAAAAAATAAAAAGAATTTTAAGTTCAACGTATATGAAGACACGGGCAATGACCCATTAAAGCATTTTGCCGTAAAACTTCAATTGGAACAAAATACCGTGGCTAAAGCCAGGGGAACTTCAAAAAAGAAGGCTGAGGAACGAGCAGCAAAACGAGCTTACTACAAGCTTCAACGAAAAATGCAAGTGCAGGACGGATAGGCAATTTAAAAAGCACCCCAAACGATTTCGAGCTTAAATAATCGAAATTTAATTGAAACCCACACGACTTCACTAAAACAATTTCTATTTTTAAGCAAAATTACACGATGGCAGTCCATAAGATAGTTCTGGATAATGATTTTGCGGAAGAGTATTCGCTTATCGCATTGCATTGTGCCGAAGAGGACTATAAAATGGCCTATTCACTCAATCGTTATCTTGACCTAAGATTGAAACGCCGAAGGTTGGATCTTGAATTTCAAACAAACGGATTGGACGTGAATTTCCCCTTGTTCGAATTTGAAGACAAATTTCGATATACGACCTACCATTTGGTGGGGAATAAATGCAAAACTACCTCTGTAAACGCCATTAGCAGCGGTGGATTGTTCGACGCCCAGCCTACAGAGAATGTTCATATTTCATACTTGTTACCGGAATTCAAAAGAGCAGATTATTTTTTGAAGATCACCTCCGAATATGACACCATCCCATTAAGGAACCACCTGGCAGGCATTAATGAGATCAACCAGGTTATTTCTGCATACGAAGTGGAAGTTTCAAAAGTAAAATCGTATAATCACCTAATTTTTAACTAAATGCCCAAACAAAAGAAAACAAAGATCGTAGCTACTTTAGGCCCTTCTATTCGATCTAAAAAGGTCCTTAAAGAGATGATCAATGAAGGGGTCAATGTATTTCGGGTTAATTTCTCGCATGCCGATTATAAAACGGTGAAGGAGCGTATTAAAATGATCCGGGAGTTGGGAGAAGAAATGGAATCTGGGACAGCCATTCTGGCCGACCTCCAGGGCCCGAAATTACGGGTTGGAGTCATGAAGGAGGAAGTGGTAGTAAACCCTGGAGATAAGATCGATTTCTGTACCGGAGATGAATTTGAAGGCACCCATAAAAGGGTGTATATGAATTATGATAATTTCCCGATCGACGTAAATCCAGGAGAACGTATTCTGCTGGACGATGGGAAATTGATCTTTGAAGTACTCGCTACCAATAAGAAAGATACAGTGAATACCGTGGTGGTGCAAGGGGGCCCGCTACGATCAAAAAAGGGGGTAAACCTTCCCAATACAAATATTTCCTTACCAGCACTCACCCAAAAAGATAAGGAAGATGCCATCTTTGCAGTGCAACAGCAAGTGGATTGGATCGCTCTTTCCTTTGTTCGGAATGCAGACGATTTGAAAGAATTACAGGCTCTTATCGAAGCGCACAGTGAATATAAAATTCCCATCATCGCCAAGATAGAGAAGCCGGAAGCGGTTCGAAATATTGACAAGATCATCGCCTACTGCGACGGACTAATGGTAGCTCGTGGAGACCTGGGAGTTGAAGTTCCAGCCGAAGAAGTCCCGCTCATTCAAAAAGAACTGGTGCTTACAGCAAAGCGAGCCCGTATTCCCGTGATCATAGCAACCCAAATGATGGAGACCATGATCACTTCACTTACTCCTACCCGGGCCGAGGTAAATGACGTGGCAAACTCAGTGATGGACGGGGCCGATGCCGTAATGCTCTCTGGGGAAACATCGGTGGGGAAATACCCGGTGGAAGTTATCAAGACCATGGCGAATATTTGCCGACAGGTGGAAAATAGTGAACTCATCACGGTTCCTCATGAACCACCGCACATTAGAACCAATCGATACATTACCAAATCTGTCTGCTACCACGCTGCTAAGATGGCAGGGGAGATAGAAGCCAAGGCCATTTGTACCCTGACCAATAGTGGCTATACTGCTTTTCAAATTTCAGCTTGGCGACCGGCAGCTCACGTGCTGGTATATACCAGCAATAAACGCATCCTTTCCAGATTGAATTTGCTGTGGGGCGTAAAAGCATTCTTTTATGATAAATTCGTGAGCACCGATGAGACCGTTGAAGATGTTAACAGGATCGCTGTAGAACAAGGCTTTGTGGAAAAAGGCGACTACCTGATCAACTTAGCAGCTATGCCAATTGTGGACAAAGGCATGGTAAATACCCTGCGTGTTTCACAGGTTTAAAAGTGAAAAAACCCCTGGACTTGGCGGCCAGAGGTTTATACAAAACTCCTATAACGGAAATTATTTGATGGTTTCACTTTTGGAGATCCTCATACCATCATCGTGAGCTTCTATACTAACTGTAGCATCGAATTTTTTTGATCCGTAAACATATTCAATCTTTTGAAGCTCATGGTCCTTACGGCTAATTTCCAGCTGACTGGTCCAAATTCCTTTTTTCGGTTTTTTGTCCTTTACAGTTTCTGAATTACTTCCCCTGGGATTGGGGAAATCGAATTCCTTTGGAAAATCAAATAGTCGCTGAGCAATAAAGAACGCCTCATGCCAGCTGGCATTTGGGAGTAAAACTCGTTCGATAGTAGTGGGATTGCTAGCCGTTCCTTTGTTCGAGTATTCGTAGGCGACTTTAGGGAATAACTGGTTCAATTCGGCGACATAACCCTTTGGGGTGATGTCCTGTTCTGGCGGGAAATACTTGGAAAGATACCCGTTGAACGCAAACCCTTTCTTATGATTGAATTCCACCTGGGTCATTCCACCCTTGATGCCACCAACGTTCATGGTAGCTTCTTCCTGTGCAGTAATCGCCATAACACGTGTGCCATAGGGCATTTTGGCCAGGCGTTCACTGTGTAAATTATCATGTTGTCTTAAGCTAAGCCCACTTGGCGCGAGCACATACAGGTACGGCGAACTATTATTCGCTTCTAGTTCATTGGCTTCTGCCATTGCAAGGTCTTCCGAAGCTTTTACAGCTTCAGTCTCGGGTTTCTCTTCAACAAGGATGTTGGGTTTTTCGTTCTTACAGGAAATGAATACTGTTGTGATAACGACTGCACTTAAAATGAAAACTACTTTTTTCATAATGAATTGATTTTGAGTTAATAAATAGATTCAAAAAAGTAGTTTCGCTACATGTGCTAAAAGTCTAATTTCAGTTGTACGTCAATTGATTTTTCGGGAGGTGGAGGTGCCTCCTTTTTGTCCTCGGTGTTGAGGTTCGAAATACTAATACCCAACAAACGTACCGAATCTTTCATACCCTCTTGAAATAACAAATCTTTAACAGTCTCCATGATCAGGTCTTTGCTTGAAACGTAGATTGAAAGGGTTTTACTTCGGGTTTGCAGACTAAAATCACTGTACTTGATCTTCAAGGTGATGGTACGTCCGGCGACCTTGCTCTTCTGAAGCCGGCGCTCAACTTCAATTGCAATTTCCTCAAGACGTTCCAACATGAATACTTCGGAAGAGATATTCTCTCTAAAAGTGCGTTCTGCCGCCAGGGATTTGCGTATATGATCTGGAGAAACTTTGCTTTTTTGAATACCCCGAACGATCTTGTAAAAATGTCCTCCGCTTTTTCCGAAGTGGTCTTCCAGGAATTCTAACGATTTTTGTTTTAGATCCTTTCCTGTGTAAATTCCCAAACGATACATCTTTTCTTTCATCACCTTACCTACGCCGTAAAATTTCTTGATGTCCAGGGATTCCAAGAATTCCAAAACTTCTTCCGGAGGAATGGTCTTTTGTCCGTTCGGTTTATTGATATCGCTTGCTACCTTGGCGACAAACTTATTGACGGAGATCCCGGCGGAAGCGTTGAGGCCTGTTCGCTCCTTAATCTCATTCCGGATATCCCGTGCGATCAACGTGGCAGATGGATTCCCTTTTTTATTCAGAGTGACATCCAGGTAGGCCTCATCGAGCGAAAGTGGCTCAACCAGGTCGGTATATTCGAAAAAAATCTTGCGAATTTGGCTGGATATTTCAGCATAGCGATCGAATCGAGGCCGCACAAAGATGAGTTCCTTACACAACTTCTTCGCTAGGACACCGCTCATGGCAGATCGAACTCCGAATTTTCGCGCCTCATAGCTCGCTGCACTTACGACACCACGTTTTCCACCTCCTCCCACAGCCACCGGTTTTCCAACCAAGCCGGGATCGTCCAATTGCTCTACGGAAGCGTAAAAAGCATCCATATCCACATGAATGATCTTTTGAATGGGAAGGGCATCTTCCATCCCATAAATTTATAATATCTTAGTGAGAGTTTGAACCATATCGATGATCGAAATAGAGCGTAAATTTTTGGTTACCTCGGAAGCTTTTAAGGCTCAAGCCACCCATTCCGAATCGATGACCCAGGGCTTTTTAAATACACACCCCGATCGAACAGTGCGCATTCGACTACAGGGAAGTAAGGGAAAACTCACTGTGAAAGGCCGGTCCAACGAAGCCGGAACAACTCGGTTTGAATGGGAAACTCCCCTCAGCGCCAAAGAGGCGGAGGCCCTTCTTGAACTTTGTGAAGAAGGGATCATCGAGAAAATACGCTTTACGGTTCCCTTTGAAGGACATCTTTTTGAAGTGGATGTGTTTGAAAACGATAATGATGGACTCATTGTCGCCGAGGTTGAACTTTCGGAAGAAAATGAAACATTTAAAAAACCCACTTGGCTGGGAATGGAAGTTACGGGAGAGCTTAAATATTATAACTCACAACTGAGCAATAAACCTTACAAACTATGGGAACAATGACAAAACAATTGCTCTTGATTTTACCATCGTTTACGATAGAGCGAATAAAATTCTTCGAATTTCTTCGGGGTCTGAATGGCCCACTATCTGTTGGTTAAATAAATCATTACCGGTCTTTTTCTTTTTTTTGGTTGCTGAAGTATGAATCATCCGAAATCCAGCTGCCTGAAACTGTAAGGCATTTTTGGCGGAAATACCTCCTCCCGGCATGATCTGTATTTTTTCTTCCGAATGATTCAGGAGCCACTTCAACAAAGGCATTCCTGCTACGGCAGTTTGCTGCTGCCCCGAACTTAATAAACGTGTAACTCCTAAATGCATTAGTATTTCAAAGGCTTGTTGTGGATCTAAAGTTTGGTCGAATGCCCTGTGAAAAGTAAATTCCATTCCTTTCGAAGCACTTAAGAGCATTTGTGTAGCATGTTTGTCAACTTCAAATTTTGAAGTCAACGCACCACAAACTATCCCGGAGGCCCCTATGCTTTTACAATATTCGATGTCCCGGAGCATCGTTTTCAACTCCATTTCAGAATAACAAAAATCTCCATTTCTTGGTCGGATCAACACGTGGATTGGGATCTCAAGGGCTTCCATTACGCGATCTATGAGACCACGGGAGGGAGTGATCCCTCCCACCGAAAGGTTCTCGCATAATTCGATTTGGTGCCCCCCAGCTTCCTGGGCCGCTAAAGCACTTTCGAACGTATGGGCACAGATCTCAAGGATCATTCTATTACGATTTCATCAATAAAAGTCCAGGCCTTGTTGCCGGCTCCCTGTCTTCCCTGTGGTATGATGCCATAATTTGGAACTATCAACAGCAGGCTTTTTGCTTTAAGGCCTTTCCCTGTGGAAAGATCCATCTGAACTTCAGACCATAGTTGTTCCTTGTTGACCTGGACCGGAAAGGTTTTTAATGTTCGATTATCGTTGGCATCTATTAAAACCAGGCTAACTTCGGTTGGTACATAGATCCATTGTCCGTTGGCGTTATAAAATCGGGTGGTTACTTTAGAAACTGGTGTTTTTTCAGAAAACGTAATATCTATTTCGACATCCTCTCCCCAGAAACCCAGCCATTCCTTGTCACCATACCTGGAATGATTACCAGAAACGCCATTGATCAAGGCTTCCTTTCCACCTTCGCCATAGGAAGGATGTGGGGCTTTATTGATCTCGATAGACGCCCTAAGTCCCTTGTGGAAACGAATTGTATCAAAACGAGCCTTTCCAAGAGGACGGCCGTCCAGTTTTACTTCAGAAACCAAGGTTATATTTTCGTCGATAGCAACTGGAGCATCGTAGCGTTGTGCTTCTCCATCATCGATTCGATAAAAAATCTCCTTATTGGAGGTGGGGGTATTAAGTTCGAAAAACGCCTTACCGTTTCGCTTCACGATTTCCATTTCTACCTGGTACAAATGATTGGCCGCGTTGATGTTCAGGGCCTCAAATCGTGGCATAAAATGCTCAACGCGATCCAGGAATTCGGGGTAATCTTCTTTACTATTTTCCGAAGCCCCCTTCCATACCACTTCGCTCATGGCAAGCATTCTGGGGAACGCCATGTATTCAACCTGGTTGGATGTAGGCATATATTCGGTCCAAACATTCCCCTGTGCTCCCAAAACGTACCTGGACTGTTCAAGGGTTAGTTCTTGCGGAATTGGATCGAATCCATATACTTTCTTAAGCGGTAGAAATCCACCAATGGCCAGTGGTTCGTCTTCGCCTTCGTCTTGATAGTAATCGAAATAACAATGAGAGGTGGGAGTGAGGATGACATCATGGCCCTCCCTGGCTGCCTCGATCGCGCCCTCCGTTCCTCGCCAGGACATCACTGTGGCATTCGGTGCCAGTCCGCCTTCCAGGATCTCATCCCAACCAATGATCTTCTTTCCTTTGGAATTCAAATAAGTCTCGATCTCTTTTATAAAATAACTTTGTAACCCGTCTTCATCCTTGAGGTTTAGGTCTTTGATCAATTGCTGACAATTTCCGCATGCTTTCCACTGAGCCTTTGGGGCCTCATCACCACCAATATGTATATATTCTCCCGGAAATAATTCTATTACTTCATCCAGCACATTCTTTAGAAAAGTAAAAGTCTCTTCCTTCGGACAGTAAATATGCTCAAAGACTCCCCATTTGGTGGCAACAGGCACCTGTTCTCCCGTGCAGCCAAATTCCGGATAAGCACTGATGGCAGCCTGGGCATGGCCGGGCATTTCGATTTCAGGGATGATAGTTATATTGTGTGCTTCTGCAAACGCAACTACTTCCCGAATGTCCTCCTGTGAATAGAATCCGCCATAGCGTTTTCCATCAAATTGTTGGGGCGTATCATTGTAATGGCCTATCAAAGTTTCTTCCCGAAAGGCACCGTGCGAAGTTAGTTTCGGATATCGATTGATCTCGATTCGCCAACCCTGGTCCTCGGTGAGATGCCAGTGAAAATAATTCATCTTCAACATGGAAAGATGAGCGATGTATTCTTTGATGAATTCCTTATCGAAGAAGTGCCTGCCCACATCCAGGTGCATACCACGATACTTGAATCGAGGCTCATCCCTTATCTTCAGTTGAGGAAGTTTGATCTCTCTCACCTTTCTCTCTGAAGATGTTTCCAATTCCACCGGAAAAATTTGCCTAAGCGATTGAAAGGCATGAACAGCCCCCGATTCATCTTTTGCTTTTAAGATAATTTGATCACTGTTTATTTCAATTGTATATCCTTCCGAAGGGATCGTGTTATCCACTTGAAAGACTATATCTGCTTCTTCTTCTCTATCTGAAATGGGTAAAGAGAATCCAACACTTTTATTCAGGAAATTGGTTAACAATTTATTGGCATTCTGAAAAACATCCTGCGATTTAAAAGTGCTTTTACTGTTCAAGATGAAGACACCATCACCAAGTTCAAACTCCTGGGGCTTGGGAATTATTTTTACTTCCGAAACCAACAGGGATTCACCTTGTTGACAGGAGGCCAGACCCAATAAGTAAGGGATCATCACTACCAGTAATAATATTCTCATGGTATTTTTTGAATTGAGCTACCTAAAGTAATGAATAACCAATTGAACACACAACTAGGATGCCTTTTCTATTTGAATTCGCCGTTTTATTTCGTTTCCTTTCTCATCCACGGCAGTAAGCAAGTATTTCCCGGGAAGCGGGTGCAAGGGTAGTTGATGAAAGGTCTCTGTCATGCCCAAATAAGTATCATCCAAATACCAATACACTTTGGTGGCGGGGTCACGGTGCGCCAATTGAATAACCACTTCACCGGCTTGCATATCAAAATCCCTGGCGAGTAAGATCGTTTCGTTCGGCTTCGGGAAAATAAATTCCATCAACGATTCTCCATCTCGCAGGCAATCTTCTCTGAAGGGTGGCAAAGGGCGATATTCGGGATGCATTGCCGCGTAGTAGTATTCCTGAAGCGGGGGCAGTGCAAACCAGGTCTTCTGTTCCATTTCGGAGAGTTCGTAGCAGGAGGAATTTACCCTGAAGGCCTCGTCCATGGCCAGAAACACCTGCTGGTGGTAGGGGCAAGGTGCAGTTTTGATTCCGTTTTTTGGAATGAATTGGGAAACAGTTTCACTGCAGTACACACTGGCTAGATGACCGCTACGTTCACAGAGTTCAGCTTCCTCCATTTCGTCGAAGGGAATTGCAAACCAATCGGTAGATGGGAGTAAAGACAGCACATCGAATAAGACGGGTGCGGCGGCCTGAATTCCTGTAAGTCCCGGCCTGCCTTCGCCATCGGCATTACCAACCCACACACCTATGGCATATTTGGGTGTCACACCAACAGCCCATGCATCTTTGAATCCAAAGCTAGTACCGGTTTTCCAGGCAATTTGCTGAGAACTGCTAAAATAATTCCAATTTAATTCACCTTCCGGCCTGTTCACGTTTTGCATGGCTTCTAAGGTGGCATAGATCGAACCTGCGTCAAAAACAGAAGGGCGATTTTGTTCTTTTCCGAAGGAAATAGTTGCACGGTGTAAATAATTTGGTTCGACATACTCATGTTCCCGGTAGGCGCTTGAGGACGCATTAAAATAGTTTAACGTGGAAGCCAGCCCGGCATATGCCTTGGTGATCTCCCACAAGGAACCTTCTCCTCCGCCTAGAATAAGTGATAACCCATAATAATTAGCCGGCTTGTCCAGTTGTTTAATATTCATTTCCTGCAAACGATTATGGAAACGCTGCAAACCATAGGATCGAAGCAAACGCACTGCAGGAATATTTAACGACCTTGACAAAGCTTCACTCGCCGGAACGGCTCCATGAAATTGCTTGTTGAAATTCTGTGGATGGTACCCGTTTATGACTGTGGGAACATCGGTCAGCAGCATATTGGGCAGCAGCTCACCACCATCCAGGGCAGCGGTGTATAAGAAAGGTTTTAAAATGCTCCCTGTACTTCTGGGACGGTGTATGATATTTACATAGGGATCGTGCTCATTGCTGGCAGGGGAATTTCCCACATAGGCCACCACATCGCGCGTTTCGATGTCGAGCAAAAGAACGGCAACATTATATATTTCATTTTGACTTAAAACCCTATGATGTTCTCGAACGATGGCATTGACATTGCGCTGGAGATTCGCATCGATGGTAGTAACTACTCTTTTCCCCGGATGTTCTCGTTTTATTTTTTCTGCAAGATGGGGTGCCAACTGCGGGAGTCCATGAGGTTTGCCAGGCAGCTGTTCCTCAATTGCCAGTTGGTAAGTCAATGAATCGATAATCCCTTTACGGTAGAGCTTGTATAAAAGCCGATCTCTTTTCGCGCGTAAAAGTCCTTCATTTTTTCCCGGGAAAATTAGAGCGGGGGCATTGGGTAAAATAGCCAAGGCAGCCGATTGCCCCCAACTCAATTCGTTGGCTGGAATACCGAAATAACGCCACGAAGCTGTTTCAAGTCCTACAACGTTACCTCCAAAGGGGGCGTGGGTGGCATAGAGGCTGAGAATTTCTTTTTTAGAAAAGCCGGCTTCCAGTCGTGTAGCCATGAATAGTTCAACCAACTTTTCTGTATAGGTGCGATCCCTGTTTTTCCTTGAAAGTCGAATTACTTGTTGGGTGAGCGTACTACCTCCTCTGCGCTTTTTGGTGGTGAGATTTGCCCAGATTGCCTTTCCCATAGAAACCGGGTTAAATCCCGGATGGCCATGGAAATGTTCATCTTCAAAAAATAACAACGCTTGTTCAAATCGATAAGGCACCGAATCCATTTTAGGAAATCGCCACTGCCCGTCATCGGCAATACGGGCGCCCAGCAACTCACCCTCCCTACTTTCGACCACGGTTGAACTGGGTTCATCAAACAAAGGGGAAGGAAGACAAAAAATCCACAACACAAAGAGAGCAAAAATTAGTGTCAGCTTTATTTTGTGCCGCTTCAAACGAAGTTTAATATGTTGTTTACCAAAGCCCATCTATTGTTCAATACTTACCCATATTCCTTTGTTTCGTGCATAAAAATTTGCATCATACATGGCTTCAACTTGTGTTCCCGGAAGGTAATACGTCCCCAGGTAGGAAGCATTCAGCTTTACCTGGAATGATTTGGTCTTATTGGCACCCAGGTCAAAATAAAAGTTCACCCTGTCATCACGAATGTCTGTATAGCGTGCGCTTCCTTTAGCGCCACCGGCCAATTCGGTAAAACTGGTATTTACGATCTCCCATCCACTGGGGAATATCTTTGACAATGCAATATTGTCGACATAATCGTTAGATGTATTTGTCACAACTACCCGGGCTATGATCTCGGTTCCCTGCCGCAATTTTTCGATTTTCAGAGGTTTGCCTTCTCCGTCCAGGTATTGGGCCTGGATGGTGAGATTCTTACGCTCGGCAAGTTCATCTCCCAGGGGCAACTTTCCTTTCTGACTCAATGTAATGAAGACGACATTGTCCTTTTCATTTGCTAATTGTATCTCGTTGCTTCCCATGGAAATTGGCAGCGTACGCTGTGCCACAGCCCTGTCGGTTTCCACTGCCGTGGTCTGCCCGTTTTGGCTGATGGATATGGCCAATGCTTTTCCGCCATTTTTCTTCACCATCTTTGCTAACGACATTAATCCATAGGCTGTTTCCTGGGTACTATACCATCGCTGTGACGAAAGCTCTTTGGATAATGAAATGGCCATATCCCGCTGTCCTTTATCCCCTAGAATCACCATCGTTTCCAGAGCCATCGCTTTATTCCTGAAAGTGGAACCGTACGAGCGATAATCGTAATCATGAGCCTTGAAATTGATGTTTGCTTTGGACACGATGCCTTCAGCAACACTTTTCTTACCTGCCAATGCGTATGCTGCAGCCAATCGCCATTTCGCATCGTTGCTCAAATTCTTGGATTCTAGCAAGCGGTTCATAGCAGCCAGTTCAGGTTGCCCTGCAAGCGCTAGCGTGTAAAGACGATAGGCTTGTGCAAGGCTTGAATTATAAGGGGTGCTGGAATTGCGCCATTGACGGGCCGCATTTTTTTGGTAACGCAGCCAATTACTCATAAAAGTGATTGGTAAAACGTAACCTTTTTGTTTGGCTTCGATCATAAAGTGACCGGCATAACTTGTTCCCCAATCGTCTGCAGTTCGCTCACCTGGCCAGTAGCTCAATCCCCCATCGGAATTTTGAAAACTTCCCAAACGTTGAATTGCTGCCTCTAAATTTCTCCGAACTTTTTCCTTCTTGTCAAATGTGATATCGAATACTTCATCCAGGTACAACTGTGGGAATGCACCCGAGGTAGTTTGTTCTACACAACCGTGGGGATATTGAATTAAGTATTCCATTCGCTGGTTGAAATTCATGGGGGGTAAAGTAGAGATCTCAAGCGTTGCTCCATTGGTTCCAGGCACTCCATAGGTCTCAAATTTAAGAGTCTTCACTTCTTTTGGATTCAAAGTTAGCTGCGTTGTTTTTCGGGAAATAGGATTTGGATTTTCCACATCAATCTCCACCTTATAGCTTGCCTCTTCTCCACTGCCGGAGGCAATAACTTCAATGGTCTGGAACTGTGTAGCAGGGAGTACTTCAAATTCAAAATTAACGATCTGCTCGCCTGGTTCTGAAAATGAGATTTGTTTGGAACTACCGTTAATGGGCCTCAACGCGTCTCCGACTTTCACTTGTACATTTGCCGATTTTATCTTTTGGTCCATAGCGAAAACAGTGACAGGCAAAGTAACGGTTTCACCTGGGGACAGTTTTCGAGGAAGGGAAGCCAGTACCATGAGGGGTTTGCGAACAGGGGTGGTTACATCGCTTTCTCCATACGCATTTTGGCCCGTATCTCCAGCAACGATCATCGTACGCACCGAACCTATGTAATTAGGCATGGTGATCTTGTGTTCTGCCTCCTTACCTGCTTTCAGTTGGAACGGACCCAAGTATTTTACCACGGGCTTGAACCGGTCTGCCTTCCGGTTTTTAGCACCGGCTGCGTCACCTCCCCCTCCAATAGCGTAAATATTATTTACATTTCCGGAATAAGCCCCAATTACATAATCGTAAATATCGAAGGTCTTCACGCCCAGTGCCTCCCGTGTGTAAAAAGCGTCGTGTATCTTAGGAGTAGGGAATCGTGTGAGGTCCAGCAAGCCCTCATCTACCAGAGCAATGGTATAGGTCATCGCTTTGTTGTTTTCTTCGGAAACCTGTATTGAGAAAGATTCTTCAGGCCGCAATACTTTCGGCATTTCAATTTGCGGAGCAAGCTTGGTCAACGGATCTTCCACTCGTATGGGGACCACCCCATACAATCGAATTGGCAAATCGTTCATTACCTGGTCATGCGGTTGAAGCAATGAAATATTCACAAAAACGTTCGGAGCCATTTCCTTTAGTATTGGGATTTGAACTTGAGTTTCTCCTTGCTTGGTTTTTACCCATTGAGTGGTTAAAACTTCAGTGCCATTTTCTACACTCACCAGGGCTCTGCCCCCCGAACCCGAAGGAAAATTGATCGTAGCCTTTTCACCTACATCATAGACTTCCTTGTTGGATGAGAAGATCAGCATTTTGGAACTTTCAGAATCGCCGTCAACGGGTCGCTTCCACCAGTTGCGATAGAAATAGGTGATCCTTCCGGTTGCGTGCCCCGAAACCTTATCTTTTACCCGAATGAGATATCGACCACCATCATTTTCTGGGATGTTCAATTTGAAGGAGGTTTTTCCCTGGTTGTTCGTTTTCACAGTAAAGTTCTTTACCGGCCGATGTACAGCAGCATTTTCATAGCGAGATAAATTGTCGTATCCACGGTTCCACCACCACCTCCATTCAATCTGAAATAATTCTACTTCCAATTCCCTATTTCCACTTATTTTTCCCTGGCTATCGACCGAGACCAGATCAAATTCTACGTTCTCATCGGTATAATAGGAACCATAACGGTGTGGTTCGGGAGACCGCAATCCAACGAAATGTGAAAAAGGAGCCAGATTTTTTGAATAAACATCGATGGAGAAATCACCACCGCCTTCATAGACCTTTGTGAGGAAAGTTGCTTTAAGCATACCAGGGGACAGACTGTTAAGCTCTATTTTTTTACTGAAGTTGGTCACCCCTGCTTCAGATAATTTAGTCTTCAAAATGGGTAGCTCCACTTCACTGAAAGTCCGCACCGGATCATTAAATTGATAACCAACAAAATCCTTAAATGCTGTACCGGTAGACGAAAGCTTTGCTTCCATTTCTATTTTCAAATTTCTCGCCGGGGCTCCATGCAGCCAACTGGCTTTGGCCGAACCTGTGATGGGTTTGCTGGCATCGAGGATCTCATCGTCGAAATCAAGTTTCAATTTCAATCGGTTGGGTTTGATCGTTGCAACTTTCAAATTCTTACTGAAACTTGCGCCGCCCACTGAAATAGTAGCATTCCAGTTGCCGGTGGGTGCTTCCCGGGAAGTGGGAATGGGGAAATAGTAAAATCCATCCACACCCACATTTAAAACCGTTCGCTGTACCAATTTCCCTCGGGCATCGGTTACTTCAAGTTTTACAGGGTGATTTTTAGGCAGTGGATTACTATTGTCGTTAAAGGCAAAAGTGAGGTGAATGCTGTCCCCGGGACGATGAACTCCGCGTTCAGTATAAAGAAATCCTTTTAGTCCTTTTTGAAGCGTTTTCCCCGAAACATCAAAATTGCTCAATGATAATGCGTTCCCATCCTCCAATCTGGCATAAGCATAGTTATCACCTTTTTGCGCCACTGCGAACGCCACGGTCTTCTTGCTATCGAACAGGGCCAGGCCTTCATTATCGGTTTGTGTAGTTCCCACCAATTGCTGCTGGAAATTATAAAGATTAATGGTTGTATTAGGCTGAGGTTCGGTGGTGAGCAAATTGGTTGTGGCGAAGTGATACGATAAATTATTTCCCTTTTTAACAATAAATCCCAGGTCACTTCCTAAAATATTGGTGGTTACAATTCGGTCCTCATTGTAAAATGCTTCGTGACAAGGGTTGTCACGTTCATTCCAGTTGTACCTGTAACGTCGGTAATTGTAAATCTCGTTGTCCCAGTAACGCTCTTCCAATGCGTCTTCATCGCTAGTGTCATTTTGAACATAATCTTCTTCATAATAATCATCCTCCTCAAACTCCTCCTCGGCCACGCTGGGGGCTGGATCTACACCACAATTATAGGTAGTATATTCTTTGCTGAAACTGAGTTCTACACGATAGAGCGAACCCGGATCGGCATTGAAGAATTCGGCCAGGTTGATGCCATACGCTTTCCAAAGGCCATCATCACCCAGACTCTGGTCATGCAGATCGATCGTTTTTTTCGCAATTCGCCTACCAACACGGCGAATTTCGTAGGTATTGTTATCGTTGAGATTCGAAGATTGCAAGTATTGAAGCATGTTGTTCTCAAACACCTGGATGATACGAACATCCACCTTAGCCAGATTTGCGGCTTTGAAATAAATAGGAGTGGAGTTTGCGTTCGGCAGGATCACCCCTTTGGAGATTAATTCAATACCGGGTTTGAGTTGCTCGAATGAAACC
>JABDNM010000223.1 GCA_013043825.1 Flavobacteriaceae bacterium | reverse complement strand
GGTTTGCCCATCTCCTACATCGATTAGATGCTCTGGACGATCTGCAGAGAGGACCACAAGTGGAATGTCACTGTAAAAGGCCTCTGCGATGGCCGGGTAATAATTTAAAAGTGCGGAGCCCGAGGTACATACCAGGACAACTGGTTTGTGAAGCTGCTGTGCCATTCCCAGTGCAAAAAAAGCCGCACAGCGTTCGTCCACGATGCTGAAATCTCTAAAGGAGGGGTGTTCAGTAAAACCAATGGTAAGCGGGGCATTGCGGGATCCCGGAGAAATTACTATGCGATCAATCCCTTTCGAAAGACATAATTGAGTAACCGTTTGTGCCAGGATCTTCTTAGGGATATTCATTGATACAAAGGTACGAACTCACTTCTTACTTTTAAAGAAGTGGAGCCAGAACCTGTAGCATGGTTTGTAGTTTATTGCAGGTCTCCTCCCACTCCAGTTTGGCGACGGATTCCTTGGTTATTCCCCCGCCCACGTACAAATAACTTCGTTGGTCGTCCAACTGCATGCAGCGTAAGTTCACAAAAAGTCGTGAGCTATTTTGAGCAGAGTCGATCACACCCAAATAGCCAGTGTAATAGTGCCTTTTGTATCCTTCATTATTCAAAATGAATTCCAGTGCCTTCCTGCGCGGTGTCCCACAAACAGCAGGAGTTGGATGCAAGGTATCAACCAGAACGGAAATATTGTTACTCCCCTTTTTAAACACCCCGGTAAAATCTGTACGAAGATGGACCAGGGACCCGGCTCGATGATTCTTGGTTTTGTGCACCTTGACCACGGTTGCTGCTTGATGCAGCTTGGTCGCGATATCGTCTGCCACAACCTGTTGTTCATCGATCTCTTTCCTGGTCCAGCGAGGTTCTCTCCCTGCAAAAAATCGTTGGGTACTGGCCAAAGCCATGGTATTAAACGAATTTTCCTTTATTTCAAGCAGCGTTTCCGGGGAAGCTCCTGCCCAGATCCCCACCGCGGGATGAAAAAGTACATAACGGAAGGCACCAGAATACATGCCCATCAACCTATTAACGATCAACGGGAGATCCAGGCTCTTTAGGGGTACTTCCTGCATTCGGGATGTCACTACCTTCGACGATTGAGATTTACGTAAAAATAGGAGCGCTTTTTCCACCAGCCCCTCATAGCGTAGCTGTTCCGCCAGATCATGTTCCATTTCGAGAGGTTGTGGTTCTGCCTGCATAAGTTCCAGGTCAAACTCCAACTTCAAACACTTCGATTCGGGAATAAGAACCGTATGCCCTTCATGAAAAGGGGCGAATACAAATCCATCCTCTTGCAGGTCATTTGCCAGGTAAAGTTGTTCATCGCGCTGAAATAGTCCCGTAACTACCTTGGAATTGGGCAAAGCGTAGGCTACAAAAGGTTTTTTTTTAGCAAAATGAGCTGTGATATGTTCAATTAGTGGCTTCATTGGGCGGATTTCGGAAGGGATATTGTGGTGAGTTTTACCAGTGAAATTAACCGGTCGGTTTCATCCACTATACGGATCTGCCACAATTGGGTTGTTCTTCCTTTGTGAATTGGGGTGGCGGTGGCATAGACAAACCCCTCTCGAATACTTTTGAGGTGGTTGGCGGAGATCTCGATTCCGCGAACGGCACTATGTGCAGAGTCTGTAAACAATATTGCCGCCATGCTTCCTACGGTTTCAGCCAAAGCCACGGAAGCACCGCCGTGCAATACACCATCCGGCTGATGGACCCTATGATTCACGGGCATACGGGCCGTGATGGAATCCTCCCCGTAATCGACAAATTCGATCGATAAGGTCTCGATGAGCGTATCTTTACGCAAGTCGTTACATTGCTGAAGAATATGTTCCCTGGAAATTTTCATAGCAAAGAATTACATTTGTAAAAATACGAAACCCCACCCAAAATGACTTCGGAAAAGCAGGTTAGTTATCTCACTAAAAACTCCTATTCAACGCTCAACAGCTTCGGAGACCAAACCAAAAACGTTTGGATGGTATTCCACGGAATGGGTTATCTAAGCCGGTATTTTCTTCGTTATTTCAGTGCACTGGACCCTGAAAAAAACTACATCCTCGCTCCGCAGGCCCCTTCGAAATACTATCTAAGCTCAGAATACAAGCATGTTGGGGCTTCCTGGCTTACCCGGGAAAACACCCAGGCCGAAACCGAAAATATCTTCCAGTACCTGGATGCGGTATGGAAAGAAGAAAAGAGGAATTCCGACCATAAATTGATCCTTTTTGGCTATTCTCAGGGTGTTTCGATCGTTACACGTTGGATGGCAAGCCGAAACATGGGGTGTGATCACCTGGTACTTCATAGTGGCGGTATTCCGAAGGAATTGCAGCCAGATAGCTTCAATTACCTGCAAAAAGAAGTTAATGTGACCTACTTATATGGAAATCAAGACCCACACATCACTGAAGCCCGGAAAATAGTGGAACTACAAAAAGGAACTCAACTTTTTGGAGAAAGACTGAAAGTGGTTGAATTTAAAGGTGGTCACGAAGTATATATTCCATTTTTGAAGGAATTATCTGACGATAATTATTAACAATTTGTGCATTTCATCGATTTTTTTTGGTAGATAAACCTGTTTATTGTTTATTGCAGCCGTATTTGTAGGAAAAATACGTAACCTCAACCAAGATGAAAAAACTATTATCTCTCTTTTTTGCCCTCTTTTTTAACCTACTATTAATTGCCCAGGTCTCCCAACAAGAGACCCAGGCTTTACATGATTTCTATCAGGCCACCCATGGTGAGAGTTGGAACCAACAGTGGAACCTGAATGACGAGGTCTCAACCTGGCCCGGCGTAACCGTCGAGCACGGACATGTAACCGAGATCCGAATGTTATTCAACAATCTTACTGGTGAACTACCTGCCTCTATCGGTGATCTTACCAAGTTGGAAGTTTTAGAGCTGTCGTTCAACGAATTGAGCGGTAGTATTCCTGAAAGTATCGGGTCTCTTGAAAAACTTCATGTTCTTGCCCTGAACAGTAACAACCTGGTAGGAAACATCCCGGCGAGTATTGGGGCCATGAAACAACTAAAACAATTGCATCTAAGCAGCAATAAGCTATCGGGAGAATTGCCCAACACCCTGGACCAAATGAACAAGATGGAGGTATTCAACGTATTTGACAATGCCCTAAGTGGTGAACTACCAGTTACATTGGCTACAAATCGAAAACTTAGAGAATTCATGGTAGCTGAAAATAACTTTACCAATACCGCAGAGATCTCTACGATATTATTAAGAAATTCCGGGGGACACCTCGATCTGTATGATCATATGATCATAAACCCATCTGGGAAATCCGTTATCGCTATTGAAACAAGCGACGACGATCATTAATTTTCATATAACTAGGTTTATTTTAGTAAGGCCCTTCTTTCGAAGGGCCTTTTTTTTTCAGACTGAAATGGGACTTAGCCTTTTTCGCGTTCGATCTTACGCCGAATCTTGTTGATGGCAGATTCTATCGATTTTTCTGGCTCTATAACATTGTACGGACCCCAAAAATCTGGATCTGAAAATCCGGAGACGGCGTCGGCTATGATCACCGAGGGCTTCAACCTATCACGGGGATTGGCCATGAAACCACTTGTGTTCACCTCCCAGTCGGTTACTGCCATTTCACTGGTAAGGGAATACACCGAATTGAACAGCTTCCGCTTTTTGTTCACCTTAAACGTTAGTTGAACCAATCCATAACCATAATACCACTTGCCATTTTTTTCCCGGTAGTCCACGCGATAAGCAGCCTGCGTTGGATACACATTGATATCCCGGGGCTTTTTCCGAACAAAGAGTTCACTCGCAGCCTTGCTGTCGGTGATATTAAGCGAATAAGTTGCACTGGTAAGTGCCAGGGTGGTTGCGTCGATGAATAACTTTCCTTGGTAGCCGGAACCAACCACGGTTGGCTTTTGGTTAAATCGTACTACATAAACCGGCCGGTCATTCACGGTGGACGGTGCGTCAAATTCAAATTGGTAGTAGTCCAGGGTAACATCGGTGAAGATGTATTCCGGGTACTTCATAATATCGAGGTAGAGCGTGGAAAACGGACCTCCCTGCAGTTTTACCGCCACCGTGTCCAGTCGTTTGTAATCTGTGCTCTTACGGGCTTTATGCAAGGAAATAATGTCCCTTCGATTGGAGTTGTACGGCTGTTTGTACAAATTCACTACCGCCTCGGTAAGAGAGACATTCCTATTTCGTCTCTTGATCGTTTCCCTGTAAAAAGCCGTCATCTTGGTAGATTCGTTCATGGTATTCTTGTTTTTATCTGCAAACACCCTGCGAACCAGAGATTCGGCATTTTTAAAGGCTGTGAGGTTCACCTCCGTTAATTTGGTGATCTTCTGTTTTAAATAGATCTTGGTATTGCCGTTCAATTCGGATATAGGTATTTCCTTGGGCTCATAGCCCAGCAACGTGGCCAGGACGATCGATTCGTTAGTATCATTATCCACTTTCAGGGTGAACTTCCCCTCGGTGTTGGTAACCGTACTTACGTTGGTGTTCTTCAGACTTAAATTGACAAATACCAGCGGATCCTGCGAATCCATATCAACGACGATTCCGCGGTATTCAGTAAAATTATCCTGTGCATGTAAATTGGGGCTGCAGAAAAATAACATGACCAACAGCGTTCCGAAGAACAACCGTGTCATCTTCAAAATAGATTTCATAGCGAAGGATTTTGATGAAACAATTGATTTTGAGCAGATAACGATCCCTCAAAACTCTTTCTAAGATACGAAATAATGACTTAGCTTGTTGCCAACATATTCCCTTCTGAATAAATTTTGAGTATTTTTAATCTCAAATCTCAGCAAGCATGTATCTAAAGTATCCCCTAGTTTTACTTCTCTTCATCTTCAGCACTCTTTCAGCGTCCGGTCAGGAGACAAACAAACAGATCGAGGATGAGATCAACCAACAGGTTTGGCAGGTGTTTAAACGATCATACGAAGCGCGTGATTATGAGACCTTCAATAGCATCCACGACAAAGACGTTTTGCGCGTTAATGACGGGGGGATCAAGTTGGGCAGCGAATACCTGGATGGCAATAAAAAGTGGACCAAACCACGGGAAGGGACTCAAATTAATATCGACTTTGCCTTTGAAACCCGTCAATATAGAGGAGATCTTGGATATGAAGTGGGTTACTATCGGGTGCAGTACGCCTCGGGCGAAAAGTTAGGACCTAGTTATTACGGTCGTTTTCATGTGGTACTTCGGAAAAATGACGGTCGTTGGACAATCGTCCAGGACTATGATACTTCACAGGTAGGAGCCACAAAAATTGACGCTTCTTTTTTCGATGCGGCTAACCTGCTTCAGCTAGACAAGTAACGGCTCCTATTCAATCCATTCATTCACTATGAATTCACCAAAACGAGCTAAGAGGCACTATCACATTGTAGTACTGGTCATGGTGGTTTTCTTTGCCATTTCCTTCATCACCAACATCCTCAATTCGATCATCGCAGATGTAAAGGAAAGCTTCGATCTAAGCCTGGCACTCACAGGCCTGCTCCCCTTCTCTTTTTTTATCGCCTACGGTGTCATGTCGATCCCTGCTGGTTTTCTTTCTGAAAAGTTCAGTGATAAACTACTTCTTTCCGCTTCGTTTCTATTTATGGCATTGGCGAGTGCTTTATTTGTGATCTTTCCGGGACACCTGTCCTTTAGCCTGACTCTTTTTACATTGGGGAGCTGCATGGCGGTGCTGCAAGTGATCATCAATCCCATGCTTCGTGTCGCCGGTGGTGAAGAGCATTTTGCCTTTAATTCTGTGATCGCCCAATTGGTTTTCGGGCTGGCCTCCTTTGCCAGTCCCTATCTTTATATCTACCTGGTGAGTACTTCTCACGAACAGGATGCGCTGGTTTCATTGCTACGGAACCTTGTACCTCCCAATCTCCCCTGGGTATCTCTTTATGTAGTGTTCGCCTTCCTGGCTTTACTGCTGTTTTTAGTAGTGATGATCACACGTTATCCCAGCTATGAGAAAAAGGATTCGGAGCGATCGGGTGACTCCAGTTCGTATTTCGACCTGCTCAAGAACAAATGGACGCTGTTGTATTTCTTCGGAATTTTCTGCTACGTGGGAACCGAACAGGGAATTGGTAACTGGATATCCCAATTTCTCTTTGAATACCATGGCCAGGATCCACAAACTGTGGGTGCCAGTACCGTCTCCTATTTCTGGGGCATGTTGACCGCCGGTTGTTTGCTGGGGTTGCTACTGCTCAAGTTAATCGATAGTAGGAAGGTGCTGGTTGGAGCATCAATGGCTACCATGATCAGTCTTGTAATCGCTCTCACTGGCTCCCAAAAAATCGCTTTGATAGCATTTCCTTGTATGGGATTTTGTATTTCTGTCATGTGGTCCATCATATTTTCCCTGGGCCTGAATTCGGTTCGAACCCACCATGGATCACTCTCGGGTATCCTTTGTACGGGAATTGCAGGAGGCGCTATCTTCCCGTTGATCGTTGGATATCTTGGCGATCTGCTCAGTCTCAAGGCAGGACTGGCTTTCCTTTTGCTCCCGCTGGCCTTTATCATGTCGATCGGGTTTTGGGCTAAACCGCTTATCAACAATAAGACGGTAAGTTTAAAATAGTAAGTAGCTTCTGATTATCAAGGAACTAACTTTAGTCGGCACCCAAAGCAGATTCAATATGGGAGGCACATTCGGTCCCGACTGCCATCGATAGCATTGATATGTCGTAATTTTTCATATCTTTAGTTGCTTCAGTCAACTAATAGTATTCAAATTTCTTATGAAAAAACCGTCCAATCCTGCTGCCCCATTTTACTATGAGCTTTCAGCCTTTGGTGAAAGCGCCCGCTTTGCAGAAGTCGATGGTATGCCACCCAGGGTAATTTCCAGGATACCCGTTCGCGACGGGGAGAATCCATTTAAATATGGGGTTCCTTCACTTCCCAAGAACAGTAATCTCAAATTCAAACAGGGACGTTCAGGCAAGAACTCCAAGCTGAAGCAATGGTGTTTAAAGGGCGGTTCGGAAGGAGGGCCACCGGCAAAAAGCCATGCTACTTTACAACTCAAAGATGGCAAGGGTAACTCATGGGTGGAATGGAAATTGTACAATGCCCAGCCACTCACCAGGAATGCGTCTGTATTTCATGAACATAAGAACGACACCGAGATCGATGAACTGGAATTGGCCTATTCGTTCTATACGCTTTCCAAAAAGTAATTTTCTTCATCGGGGTCATCGGCTGACCAGGTTCACTTTAAAGGAAATCCCAATTAGCATTGGGTGAACTAATTTCACTATTCAACGATTTCTGCCCGCAGTGAGGATCTCACGTGTGAATAACTTTTCATTGGAAAGGGTTTTGAAAAACGACTGTAAATACTTCATAGCTTTGGAAAATTCTGCCTCACTCTCAAAATAGTCGGCATAGGAATTTAAAACCGCGATGAACTCCTCCTGCTTTTCAAGGAATTCTTTTCTAATCTCTTTACAGAGCCTATTATCGCGATGATGACCACGATACAGGCGCTGCCTCACATTGTTTATGGGTAAGGTTTCATTCTGAACCTGTGAAACTACCGCATAGTTGCTATCTACGAAACCCGACATATCAAAGTCATAGGGTATTGGGATAAGCTTTCCATCTGCATACAATAACTTTTGATTGTGTTTATAGGTCAGACTGAAATCGGTGTTGCCCATCATATATTGAAAGAAATCATTTCGAATGGCGCAAAGGTGGTCTTGTTTCATGGCAGGCACGAATTGTTTAATCTTCCTACCATTATGGCGTTCGGCAAGATCGTCTATGTCCTCGACTAGAATTGCCATGAGGTGATGAACACGTGACTTATTTGGACGCTCTTCCTGGAATTCAATCTTGCACAGCCGGGTTTTTAGATGGTAAGGGGATATAACTTCAAATAATTTATACGCCAGGAACTCCTTGAGCACCATATCGTTTTTTCGATTAACACGATGACACGGAAAGACCACCTTCAAGGTTCTGTTCGATTGAAATAGACTGGATTGGGCGGCTTTTTTCTTGAGCTTCAACTTTACAGGTGAATAAAAACAATTCGCTAGGCGAAATTTTCCTCGCGCTCGAATCGAAGCATTTAATTCCTTCCAATTGCCATCCTCGTCTTCATAGGAAACCTTTGTAGGCATATAAGTGCTGTCGTTGGTCTCCTTCTTTAGCCGCTTGATACTATAGGAAAGTTTGAGCGACAATGGTTCGTTGGAATCAAAAAGAGTCCCCTGAAGCAAAGAGACTGCATCGGCGTTCTGCCCCAATGCGGGTGCTGCCAGAAAGAAACAGAGTAAAAGTCTAAATGCGACTCTCATTTTTTTTAAGCCAAAGGCTGTAAGATTATGATTATCAAGGTACTGAAAATAATGTGATTCGGCACATGCCACAGCTCCGAGCGCGTTGTTACACGACATCAGTGAATTTATTTTACTATCTTTAAACTAACAATCTGCTCCCCATCTCTTTCTTTTTCTTCGGAAAAGGATAGGATGGGGTTCACTTTAGGGTCCTGTTGTACAAATGAACGATCCAACTCTCAAGAGAATCCACTTGTCCATGTTAATGGTATGGTTTTGTGTAGTTGCTGCCCAGGCCCAAATTGAAACTCGAAATAGTGGGGTCGATGGCCTGCAATGGGGTGTAGCCGGCAAAGTTCAGGTCGAATTCAATTTCAGGAACAACCCCAATTTTCGTTTGAGTCTTTCCGGAGGAATTGGCTACGATATAGATGCCATCAACTTCTTCCCGGCCATTCATTCGGGAGTGATGCTGTTCAACAAAGGACCCATTGGGAGTTACCTGGAACGACCCTGGCATCAACCACAGTTTCATTTTTTTCTTAATACTTCGGGCACTATCGCCTTCGATAAAGGACTAATTCCTTTTGCGGAGCGCTACGTTCCCTTCTATCATTTTTCCGATTTTACTGCGAACCCATTGCACAACCCATATAAAACATCCACCAGCTACGGGGCCATCTGGGTATTTATGCCCAGGGGAATGAGGCAGCGTATTGGGTTTTTTAATCTGAATGTCGTTGGCCGCACCCAGATCACCTACTACAACGACGGTGGACCGGTACTGAAATGGGTAGGTGACAAGCGTGACCGTTATTATACTGGCGGAGTATTGTTCAGTTATCACGGGAATAGATATACCGAATTTAACCTCATCGAACTAAGCTATCACAAATTCACCGGGTATACCCCGTATGCCTTCGATGTAGGTGATAAACTTCAGATCGATTATGTGCTCTACGCCGACAAGCAACAATTCGCTTTTAACCAGCAGCGATGGAAGATTGGCATATCGAACTATCATACAGGGTTCGGGGGAAATTTTTCTCTGTACAACGTGAACAGCCTGGATGTGCAGGACCTATTGCACTTCAGTACCCAGGTGCCGTATCATCCCGACTATTACAATGGCTGGAGGTGGATGCTAGGTGGCAAGTATGAATACAACTATACATATTTACAACAATGAATTACAAAACACTTCTTTTGATCTCATGCCTTGCATTGTGCCTTGCCTGTGGTGGGAAATTGTACAATATTGATCATCCTTATGTCGACCGCATCGATGAACTTAAAGAGTTCAATGCAACCGATTTTTCCACCTACGTATTCAATATTTGTGAGAAGTTTGATAGTAAGACCAATTACACAGAACGCTTTTGTCCCTGCCCGGATAATTTTTATGAATTAAAACCTACAGACAGCATCAAGAAGATCGAGGAAGTTTATTTTATGCTGAACGAACCGGCCAATCTGGCTATCTATGTTACCACACGATCACATAAATACATTTCGAACAGTAGGCGTGGATTCTTGAATGATCCGTTGCAGTACAAAGACAAAATCAACCTGAACCAAATTGAGTATATCTATATAGGGAACCTCGATAATACCCAGAATAAGATCTATTTCCCGCATCCCAGGGGAGATGAAAATCATCATATCATCTTGGAATACAATCGAGATGTATTTCCGGAGAGGCTTTTATTGGAACAAGCGAACATCGCCACGGCAGAAAATAAGTACAACACCCGCGTCCCTATCCCGCTGGAACAAGTATTCAATACCCGCCTCGAATTCAAAATGAAAAATTATGAGGCCGTGTATTTTTTAAAAGAGACCCCCCAACTAGTGGATAAGATCATCTTCGCAGAAATCGGTGATCGATTGAACCTGCTGGTCTCCTTCATCGAGAATGAACAAAAGTTGTTCAAGGTAGGAAACCAGCGGTTGCGATATCAACTACCCTATTCCCAGATCGACACGCTGAATGCCGATGTAAGGGGTGCTTATAAGAGATAATGTTACATAGAGTGACGCAGATCACAAGTTATCAACAATTGTCAGCCTAACCGATAACATTTATGCGGTTTTCCCGTAACAAATTTTTGCTCTAACCTCCTATTTTTGCGATACCACAACCCATAATCACATCCCTTCCTTCCGTTGGTTTGGATTTATCCCCAGATTAGGTTGTGCCCAACAGAAATTTATTTCAAAACCCCTCTTATTTTGACTTTGTAAGGGGGGTTTTCTTTTGGTTCATTCCGAAGTATGTAAAAGCTACTCCTGCGTTTTCAAAGCATTTAGGATCGTGGACATCTGCCGTTTCAATGCTTCTATCTCGGCTTGTTGTGCTTCGATTTGTTCCTGTTGTTCCTGTACGGCTTTCACCAGGGGAACAACAAAGGTAGCGTAGCGCAATCCGTAGTGGTCATCCGCATTTTTAGGCCGATCGATTCCGCTGAAATCAAACCCAAGGGAATTGGCTGAGGTTTCCACCTCCTGTGCAATAAACCCGGTATGTCGCAATTGCTTTGCTTCAGATACGTCCAGATCCTTGTAGGCTTCCCCTTCAAATATCTTTTCGTTCAGGTTGTACGAAACAGGGCGCAACTTCCGAATAAAATCCAATCCAGACACGTCTTCTCGAACGTCTTGTTTCAAGCGTTCATCAGACAAATTAGTCCAGGGCTGCCAGCCACCTATGGAAGTAATACCCCCGTTCCCAAGGCGAATCTGATTACTTCCTCCCACGAAAGTATTATATCCAAGGGCTGTTGAATTGTCGTAGTTGCCCGCAGAAGCACTGGCAAGTGCCCCAACATATGTATTAAAAGACCCGATGGTGTTTCCGGTCCCGGTTGTAGTCCCAAGAGCTGTATTTAACCGGCCGTTGGTCGTGGTTGTGGGCTGATTATTTAATAAAGAGTTATAGCCCACTGCAACATTGTAGCCATAATAAACAGTTCCACCATTGGCAAACGATTGATTATATAGTGCGTTGTTTCCAATGGCGACGTTTAAACTGCTTTCCGTATTGAAACGCATGGCCCAAAAACCAATTCCAATATTACGTTCTCCAACGGTATTCGATTCCAGGCTTCCACCACCGACAGCAACATTGAGGCCTCCAGAACTGATACTGGACAATGAATAATGTCCAACGCCTGTATTTTGATTCCCAGTGGTAATATCCCTCATACTATATAAACCAACGGCTGTATTGCCAGTGTGGGCGGCAGAGCCTCCAACTCCGCGCAGGGCTCCGACTCCAACCGCCGTATTTTCTCCACCGGTAGTATTTTCTTTGAGAGCTTCAAATCCTACTCCTGTATTGTTGTGGGCGTCTGTATTTTGCTGTACGGCATCAACTCCCACAGCGGTATTCCAGCTTCCTGTAGCATTCGCTCCCAGAGCCACTGAGCCCAGTGCGACATTTCGGTTTCCTGTTGTATTGGCGTCCAAAGAATAGGTGCCAATGGATGTGTTAAAGATCCCCGTTTCATTCAAACGAAGTGAATTATATCCCATCGCAGTGTTATTGTGTCCGGTGGTATTGGCATAAAGTGCCACTGTTCCAACGGCAGTATTGATGTATCCGGTAGTATTTGTATAGAGGGCCGCTCCTCCCACGGCTGTATTATAAACACCATTGTTAGTAGCTGTGGGGTTGGTATTATATAAGGTGTAAGCTCCAACTCCTGTATTGTAAGAGGTCCAGGTTGTACCCCCGTTATCGAAAGTTTGATTAAAAAGTGATCTGTAGCCTATTGCAGTTGACGCGATCGAAAAATTATCACGCGGCATGCCCCAGCGACCTACCACGGTGGCAGCGCGGGAACCAATCCCATATTCCATAGCCCCTACTCCAATAGCCACATTCTGGTCTCCTGTGGTGTCTGCACGCATGGCTCTCCATCCCATTGCAACATTCAGCGATCCATTGGTCGAGTTCTCCATGGTTTCTCTGCCAATCGCGGTGTTATGCCCGTTAGGCCCTATGATATTTCGCATGGCACGCTGCCCAAAAGCCGTATTCCCGGCGGTTGTTGTGGAGAATTCCATGGCTTCATGCCCAAAACTGGTATTTACGGTTCCTGAGGTGATGGCCCCTTGACTTTTGTATCCAAAGGAAGTATTTGTGCTGGTGGAATCCACCTGCCCGGCCATAAGATTATTAACTCTAAAGTACAGGGGTTGCGGGTCGATCGTGCCAATGAAATTGCCCGATCCTGTACCCGTGTTTCCACTCAGAGTCCATTCGTCTGAAGGTTCGGCGGTACTTAACAAGCGATCCCAGGTGCTTCCGTTGAAGGAATAATATCCTGCTCCGCTTCCGCCAACAACTCCAGCGTTGGTATTATAAATAAGTAAACCGGTAGCAGCCGTATTTACACCGTCCAGCATGGTATTTGTAACATCGTTCAGCGCGACCTGCGGGATCAAGATCCCTTTATCGGTAGCCGAAATGTCCAGTACCGAGGACGGTTCCGGGGTAATGGTTCCTATACCTACTTGCGAGAACACGGTAGATACACAGATGAATAGTAATAAAGTAAATAGCCTTTTCATAATTTTTAGTTTTATAAGTCAAAAGAGGCTAAGTTCATGTCGATGAGGCGATCGGCAATATATTAATACAACTGTTTTTCTTTGAGGGGGATTTAACTCTTTTTGTCAGGGGACTTTCACCTAAGTTCTTCGGAATTAGGTACTACAAAATTGCACATTAGCGTCTGTACAGGATATAACTATTGTAACGAATGATGTGAGGATTGTAACAAAAGTCCTATTTCCACTTATAATTTTATCGGTACGAATTAAATCCTAAAATGCTATCTTTAATCTACAACTAACCAACAATGAAATACAACGCATTTATCTCCTACAGCCACGGTGCGGATGCCGACCTGGCAC
>JABDNM010000220.1 GCA_013043825.1 Flavobacteriaceae bacterium | reverse complement strand
GGCATGCTGCTGACAATCGGTGTTCAATCCAATATAAGTTATTCCGAAGTCACAATGCAATAGATCCCCTGGCAGGATCACCTTGTCTTTTTCACCTTTGGTAAATGAATAAATATGACTCTTCAAGGCTTCATCGCTGCGTTGAATATCGATCGTAGGATGAAACCAGGTCTCCAGGCCCAAATCGGTTACCTTCTGCCGCATCCACCAGACCACATCATCGGTAGTAGTGGTACCCGGTGTGATCACTTTATTTGAAAATGCCTCGTCGATGATGGAATGAGTGACCTCAACCAGGGTATTGTACAATTGCATTTCTTTTTTAGTGCGCGTTTCAATCCAGCCAATGGCCAATTTTTCGGCCGAGACCAATTTCTTTTCCAGGTGGTCCGGCAGCGCTTCCAAAAGTTCGGCGTGATCGGTCTTGACCAGACCATCTGCAATTCCGAAGTGCTTGGAAATATTGATTCCTATCTTTTCCGGATTCCGTTCTTCGATCAACTCCACCAAGCGCACCCATTGTTCCGGCTGTTTTTCTTTGTCCCAAGCAGATGAAATATTTTTACCTACATCATATCTGGCAACAGCCATACGCTCTAAGGTGTCTTTTTCCTTGTTACGATAAAACAGGAGTATGGTGCGTCTTCTGGCATTGAGCCAGGTAGCAGGTAACATGGTTCTCATAACGGGATCTTCATTGTATTCCCTGGAAATAACCAACCACATATCGATGTTGGTGTCATCCATAAGCCTGGGGAGCAGGTTGCTGAATCGATCGGCTAACAATTCATCTTTCAGGGCGGCACGTTCTCGTTCCGGGAGAATTTGAGCTTGAACAAAAAGTGAAGACATTAGCAAAAGCAGGCATATATTTTTCATGCTGAAGAAATTTTCATAAAAATAACAAATTCAGTATAAAAAAAGGGAGCAGCCGAAGCCACCCCCTTTTAACCAACCAACCAAAAACAAATTAATAACTTTTCACCAGGCGTATGAACTCGGCACGATAGCCTTCAGCATCTTTTCCTTTCCCTGCTTCGGCTAGCTGGATGATGTCCTTCTTGCCGGCCATGCCCATGAACTCCGACTTCCGAAGCTGCATTCCAAAGAGGGCTACGGCGGCCGAAAACTTGAAATCGGGTGAAGCATCCCTGAATTCAATGTTCGAATTCACCAGCGTTTGAACCAATAACTTGCTTACTTCTTCGTCCGGCTCTTTATAGCGAAACTTCACGGTAAGTAATTCCTTGGTATTCTTTGTGTTTGATGCATTTGTATACTTCAAATCTTCCAGTTCTTTCACAAATTTACTTTCAACACCAACAGGGATGATCTCATAAAGTGCCGTTACCGTGTGTCCACTTCCCAGTTCCCCGGCGTCTTTGGTGTCATCTTTAAAATCTTCATCGTTCAGCAAACGATTCTCATAACCTACGAGGCGATAGGCTTGTACGAGATTGGGATTGAATTCCACCTGGATCTTTACATCTTTGGCAATGGTGTAGACAGTTCCGAAGAATTCGGTACCCAACACTTTTCTCGCTTCCTGCATGGAGTCGATATAGGCATGATTACCATTGCCTTTGTCGGCTAAGGTCTCCATCTTCGAGTCCTTGTAATTTCCCATACCAAAACCCAATACGGTTAAAAATACCCCGCTTTTTCGTTTTTCAACGATCATATCTTCCATGGATCTGTCGCTGGATGCCCCCACGTTGAAATCACCATCGGTGGCCAGGATTACCCTGTTGTTTCCTCCTTTTATAAAGTTCTCTTCAGCGATCTTGTAAGCCAATTGGATCCCGGCGCCTCCAGCCGTTGAACCTCCGGCACTTAAATTATGAATGGCATTCATGATCTTTTCTTTGTCAATACCATTGGTTGGCGGCAACACCAATCCTGCAGCTCCGGCGTACACAACGATGGAAACCTTGTCTTTTTCTCGTAATTGATCCACGAGCACGCCAAAAGCAGATTTCAGCAGCCCCAACTTATTGGGCGAATTCATGGATCCCGACACGTCGATAAGGAACACCAAATTGGAGTTCGGTGTATTCTTGGTGGTAACGTCTCTGCCCTTTAATCCAATTCTAACCAACTTGGCATCTTTGTTCCAGGGAGAATTAGCCATTTCAGTAGTGATCGAAAACGGATGTTTCCCCCGGGGTGTTCCATAATCGTAATTGAAGTAGTTGATCATCTCCTCGATCTTTACTGCATCTACGGGTACTTTTTGTCCGTTATTAATCATCCTGCGAACATTGCTATAACCTGCCTTATCCACATCGATCGAAAAGGTAGAAAGTGGCGCAGTTGTTACTCGTTTAAACACGTTTTCCTGAATTCGCGCATAACTTTCATTGTCGGAAACAGGGGTTGAGTAACCATAAACAGAGCCAAACACCCCGTTGTTCATGTTTCGGCTTACGCTCTCTGCGGAAACACTGCTCACAGCATATCCAAGTGCTTTTCTACTATTGCGTCTGGCATATCCTGTAACAACAACTTCACTTAATACAGCCGAATCTGATTGCAACTGGATCGCAAGTTTCGGG
>JABDNM010000021.1 GCA_013043825.1 Flavobacteriaceae bacterium | reverse complement strand
ATACTTCTTATGTATAGGTTCTTAATTAACAGCCCCAACTGTAATTAGAACAACCAAAAACGGGCCTTAGCGGGGGCTGGCCCGTTTTTTTTTATGCCTTATTTTTACTACAGCGAAATTTAACAATGTAGGAAAATACTAACAAAATAGTCTATATTTTATCGATAAAGTGCAATATAGATAGCTGAACTACACGTCAAATTTTGATTTTTTAATTTTTCTTCTATCTTTGAAATGTACTTATGCAAAACAGGTCGTTGTAAGCCCCAAATGCAATGACCACCTAAAAAGAAGTGGTGCCCCAACTGCTTCTTTTTTTTTGTCCCTATATCAGGGACTGCATCTTCACCAAACTGTGGTAGGTTCCTTTCTCCTCCAACAATTCACTGTGCTTACCTTGTTCCACAATCTTGCCATCTAGTAGCACCACAATGTTGTCTGCTTTCTGAATGGTCGATAACCGATGGGCGATCACAACCGAAGTACGATTTATCATCATTTTTTCCAAAGCATCCTGAACCAGTCGTTCGCTTTCGGTGTCTAAGGCAGAAGTAGCTTCATCCAGGATCATAATAGGGGGATTTTTCAGAACAGCTCGAGCGATGCTCAAGCGTTGTTTCTGACCTCCGCTCAATTTATTTCCGCTATCTCCAATATTAGTATCGATACCCCTGGGTAATTGTGAGACGAATTCCCAGGCATTGGCCACCTTCAATGCATCTATGATCTCTTCGTTGCTGGCATCTTCCTTGGCAACCAATAAATTGCCCTTAACCGTATCGTTGAATAAGATGGAATCCTGGGTCACCAACCCCATTAATTTCCGAAGGGAATGTTGGGTGATTTCTCGAATGTCTTTGCCATCAATCTCTATAGAACCCTGGTTCACGTCGTAGAACCGAGTTAAAAGGTTAGCGATGGTACTCTTGCCACTTCCGCTTTGCCCTACCAGAGCAACCGTATGACCTTTGGGCACTTCAAGGGAAAAGTCGTCCAAAACCCATTCATCCTCGTATTTGAAGTAAACCTTCCGGATGTTGATGGCTTTTTCAAAACCTTCTTTCTCCAAAGCACCGGGGGCGTCCTTTATCGTCGACTCGGTCTCGAGGATCTCCAGGACCCGTTCAGCGGCCGCATTACCTTTTTTCACGTTATAACTAGCCTTGCTAATGGCTTTGGCCGGAGTTAATATGTTATAAGCAAGACCCATATATACAATGAAGGCCTCGGGGGGTAATGATTTTTCTACCAATACCATGGATCCTCCATACCAAAGTAAAATTGCGATCACGACGATCCCCAGGAATTCACTCATAGGAGATGCCAGATTTTGCCTATTCAGCAGAGTATTTGAAAATTTAAAGAATCGGGAAGTGGATTCCTGGAACTTTGCATTGAAGATCTTTTCAGCATTGAATCCTTTGATGATCTTTAAGCCGCCCAATGTTTCTTCAAGAATAGACAAGAAAAAACCCTGTTCCTTTTGCACCTTGTCGCTATGTCGCTTCAGGCTCTTACCAATAATAGAAATAATAAATCCGGAAACCGGGATAAAAATAAATACGAAAATGGTTAGCTTCATACTAATGGCCAGCATGGCGATGATCGTAAAAAGAATCATGAGCGGTTCTCGAACGATCAGTTCAAGGATCGAGAGAAACGAATGTTGAATTTCAAGCACATCGGTCGAGATTCGCGCCATGGTGTCCCCTTTCCGTTTTTCAGAATAAAAAGAAACAGGCAGATCCACTGTTTTCTTATATAGATCGTTGCGAAGGTCCTTCAATACTCCATTTCGCAGGAATGTAATAAAGAACATGGCCAGGTAACCAAATACATTTTTTAGTAAAAAAGTGGCAATTACCAGTCCAATCATGATCATCAGGGCACTCAATTCACCGTTTGCTTCAATCTCCCTGGTGATGAAGTAATTCATATAATCTTCGAAATAGTCGCCAAAATTTGTCAGCCCCTCATAGACCGGTGCCACGGTCACTTTTTTTGAATTGTCGAATAACACCTTCAGCATGGGCATCAGGGAAACAAAGGCCAATGTTCCAAAGAGGGCGTAAAAGATATTCGATACAATGTTCATCCATGCATATCCCTTGTACGGGAGAGCATAGCGTAGAATTTTTCTAAAGTACTTCATCAATGTGCACTAAGGTCCTCCTGGATGGCTTTGATCTTCTTGTCCAGCTGGTCTTCATTATCTCCATTAACACTGATATAGAATTTGATCTTGGGTTCAGTACCACTGGGACGAGCTGCGATCTTACTTCCATCCTCGGTGTAATAGATGAGGACGTTTGAAGTAGGGATGTCTATTTTCGAAATGGTTGCTTCCTTTAGGTCCTTCGCCTCGCTGGTTTTATAGTCCTCTATACGCACTACCTCGCTGCCACCCAATTCTTTCAATGGATTTTCCCGCAACGATTTCATAATCTGCGAGATCTCCTCGGCACCTTTCTTGCCTTTTTTTACGATAGAGATGAGGTGTTCTTTGTAATAACCAAATTCCTTGTATAGCTGCTGCAGGTATTGGTATAATCCCCCTCCAGCTTCCTTATGCCCGGCCGCGATCTCGCAAGCGAGCAGGGTGGCAGTTACAGCATCCTTATCACGAACAAAATCACCTACCATATAGCCAAAACTTTCTTCTCCACCTCCTATAAATTCCAATTCAGGGTGGTCTTTGATCATTTTAGCGATCCATTTGAAGCCGGTAAGGCCCTCCATGTATTTTACACCATAACTTTCCACCACCTTACGCAACATTGGGGTTGAAACTATGGTGGAACTCATGAATTGTTTTCCGTTCAGTTTTCCTTGTTTTTTGAATTGTTCCAACAGGAAATGACTCTTGATGATCATCGCCTGGTTCCCATTGAGGATCTCCATTTTTCCTTCAGAATTACGTACTGCGATTCCCAAGCGGTCGCAATCTGGATCGGTTCCTATCACTATATCGGCACCCTCACGTTCCGCCTGTTCCGTCGCCATTTTCAAGGCTTCAGGTTCTTCAGGATTGGGCGATTCAACGGTAGGAAAGTCGCCGTTTGGCTCTGCCTGTTCTTCAACGATCGAAACCTGGGTATAGCCCGCCATTTCCAAAACTTTTGGGATCATTGTAATGGAGGTTCCATGTAAGGATGTGAATACGATCTTCAAGTTTTCTCGTGCCGACTTACTCGTTCCGAAGGTTCCGTTTTCGACAGATGCTTTGGCAAATGCTTCATCAACTTCAGTATCGATAAGCTGAATGAGATCCTCCTTTGCATTGAAATTAATATCGGTATATGCCAGGGAATTGATGGTTGAAATAATCTCTTCATCCTGCGGGGGCACCAGTTGTCCTCCGTCTTGCCAATACACCTTATAACCATTGTATTCCGGCGGGTTATGAGAAGCGGTGAGGACGATCCCACACTGGCAGTTTAAATACCGGACGGCAAACGAAAGTTCGGGAGTAGCTCGCAGGCTTGAAAAAAGAAAGACCTGTATTCCATTGGCCGAAAAGACTTCGGCAACGGTTCGAGCCAGGGTATCGCTTTGATGACGGCAATCGTATGCGATGGCTACTTTAATTGAATTTGAAGGAAATTTTTCTTTGAGGTATTTTGAGATCCCCTGCGTATTTTTCCCAAGGGTGTATTTGTTGATCCTGTTATCGCCAACTCCCATGATGCCGCGCATCCCGCCAGTTCCGAATTCCAAACTTTTGTAAAAACTGTCCTCCAGAGTTTCGCTGTCGTAAGCGATAAGTTCTTTGATGGTATGCTGAGTAGTTTCGTCGAAAAAGGGAACCAGCCATTTATTGGCTTTTTCCAGGATCGCTGGATCGATGTATCTCATTAGGTCGCGGAATTAGTTGCTAGCTTGAGCAAAAATAGCGATTAAAAGTATCAATTCTTCTTGTTTAGCACTTCTTTAATAATGTAATTGTCCTGGGCTTTTTTGGAACGAAGAATGAGCTCTCCCAAAAATCCTGCAACAAAAAACTGACTTCCCAGGATCATAGCGGTTAGTGCCAAATAGAACTGCGGCCGTTGGGTTAGCAGTCGGCCTCCAGGATTGATAAAAAGTTTATCGATACCCAAGTATAGTGCAAAGCAGAAGCCAACAAAGAGGAGAATGGCTCCCCACGCGCCAAAAAAGTGCATGGGACGTTTTCCGAACTTAGATAAAAAAGAAATCGTAATGAGATCCAGAAATCCGCGAATGAATCGTTCCATACCAAATTTTGTTTTACCGTATTTGCGCGCTTGATGCTGCACTACTTTTTCTCCAATTTTCTCGAAACCGGCACTTTTGGCCAGCACAGGAATATAACGATGCATTTCGCCGGTGACTTCAATATTCTTTACAACGTCTTTTGCGTAGGCCTTGAGCCCGCAATTGAAATCATGTAATTTGACATTTGATGTCTTTCTAGCGGCAAAGTTGAAGAGCTTCGAGGGCAGGTTCTTCCCGATCACCGAATCATATCGCTTCTTCTTCCAACCCGACACCAGGTCGTAGCCATCCTTGACCACCATATCGAACAGTTCGGGTATTTCTTCCGGATTATCCTGAAGGTCGGCATCCATCGTGACTACCACCTTACCTTCAGCCATGGCAAAACCGGCATGAAGGGCTTGCGACTTTCCGAAGTTTTTTAAAAACCGAATTCCCTTCACATTTTGATCCTTATTGGCCAATTGTTCGATGACCCCCCAGGACCCGTCAGTACTACCGTCGTCTATAAACAAGATCTCGTATAAAAAACCATTGGAATGCATCACTTGAGCAATCCAATGGTGTAATTCTTGTAACGATTCTTCTTCGTTCAGAAGTGGAATGACGACAGATAAGTCCATTAATTAGTTGATACTGTTCGGATCTTTTCTCTTCATGATCAAGGCGATGAGCAAACCGAAGATAGAATAGAAAACCAATTGAAAGACAAAGCTTTGCAATTGATTTCCCACCGAGTAATTGTTTTTACCTTCTAGTTCGGCAAGGGCTTTTTCCACTTCAGCTTCAGGAGCACCAAAGCGCTCCATCATGCTTCGCGTTATCTCGATCACTTGTTCGTTAAGGTATTCTGCTGCACCCGTATCGACAACATTAAAGATTACGATACTCATAAGTACACTTATAAAAAGACCAATAGCAATAGTGATAAAATACGAAGTAAAAGCCTGTTTAAAGGAGATAAATCCACCCAGGATACTTTTAGACTTTGCTACCGAAACGATCCCAACAGTGAGTGCCACCAAAAAAAGGATGATCCCTAACCACCATTTGGTAAGAGATTCCAGGCTAATGGCATAAAGTAGTGCGACTGCTGCTGCGAGAATTCCTCCCAGAATGAGTCCATAGTTAATTGCGCTTTTTTTAATAGTTGGTGTTGAGTTGTCCATATTTGTGTGATTTTTGGCTTGCCAATTCCGGCAGGCTGGTTTTGGCAGGTTAGTAAACAAATGTAATAAAATGTTACGTTATCCATGGGTTCCATTTTTGAAAGAACTGCATTACCGGCTATTCCACGCCTCTAATACCATCATGACTGGGTTATCCTGCATTCAAAAAAAAGAAAATATATGTTGTTCATTTCTATTTATTGATTAAATTTGCACATTCAAAATTTGAGGAGTACAAAAATTAAAAAGACGATGAGAAAAGGTATACATCCCGAAAATTATAGATTGGTGGCATTCAAAGATATGTCGAATGAAGAGGTATTTATTACCAAGTCTACGGCAAACACCAAAGAGACGCTGGAAGTGGATGGAGTTGAATATCCATTGGTGAAATTAGAGATCTCAAGATCTTCTCACCCGTTCTATACCGGAAAATCGAAACTGATCGATACCGCAGGACGAATCGACAAGTTCAAGAACAAATATGCGAAATTTAAGAAGCAAGCTCCCGTACAAGCGAAGGCGGAAGAAGAGTAGAACTTCTTAAGTTATAATCATAAGGCCCTTGAGATATCAAGGGCTTTTTTTATGGTCGGCAGGCTGTGAAGTAAATTGTATATTTACCCTGGAACATCGAAATTTGATCACTGAACGATTTATATGAATTATATTCTATTCGACGGTACCGTTAGAAACCAATTACTTCCCTTCACGTTCACTCGCCCGGTGGCCGATCTTCGCATTGGGATACTAACCATTCGTGAGAAGTGGGAAAAGTACCTGGGCTATACCACCACCACTGTGACGGAAGATTACCTGGGTGAAAAGTGGCCCATGGTGGAGATGAATGACAATATTTTGATCAATGGATCATTCCTTCCCACTGAAAACCTGGTAAAGATGGTAAAAGGGTTATCGGAAAATCAAGCCTTATTCCTCGACGACGAACCCATCGCTTTTTTCTCTTCGGAAGGACAGGAGATCGATTTCGATAGTTTTGATGTACTACAATACACCAGCGACGATATCCTGCGGGTAGAAAATACCTGGGACATTTTCTCCAAGAATCACGAGGCTATCACGCGTGATTTTGAGTTACTAACTGCCGGAAGGAAGTCGCAACCCGTCCCAAAACATTGTCAGGTGCAAAGTCCGGAGCATATTTTCATAGAAGAAGGAGCGACCATTCACTTTTGCTCTTTGAACGCTTCTGCGGGTCCAATTTATATAGGTAAAGGTTCCGAGATCATGGAAGGTGCACTCATTCGTGGACCTTTCGCTCTTTGCGAAGGTTCCACCGTCAAGATGGGAGCAAAGATCTACACAGGAACTACTGTAGGGCCTTTCAGCAAGATAGGTGGGGAAGTGAATAACTCGGTCCTGATGGGATATTCAAATAAAGGGCATGACGGGTTCCTTGGGAACTCGGTTTTGGGAGAGTGGTGTAACCTGGGAGCAGATACCAATACGTCCAATTTAAAGAATAATTATACCGAGGTACGACTCTGGGATTATGAAACCGAGAGCTTTGCCAATACAGGGCTTCAATTTTGTGGATTGATGATGGGCGATCATAGCAAGTGCGGGATCAACACTATGTTTAATACCGGAACCCTCGTAGGGGTGAGCGCCAATATCTTCGGGAGCGGTTTTCCCAGGAATTTCGTCCCTAGTTTCAGTTGGGGGGGCAAAGCCGGGGTAACCACTTATAAGACCGACAAGGCCTTCGAAGTTGCACAAGTTGTAATGGCCAGGCGAAACGTAGGATTTACCCAAACCGACGCCAGGATCCTGGAACAGGTATTCGAATTAACCAAAAAGTGGCGCAGAAGTTAATACAAGGCAATTTTCTTTTCAGTAGCTCCTAATTGTACAAGATAGTCCAGTACTTCTGCTGCATCTTCACCACCTTTCTCAGCATGGTGCAGAAGTGTAAATCCATGTGGGCCTTTGGCATGCAGTGTAGCCGGAAACGCGTCCAACATGGGCTTAACTATCTCCATCCTTCCAAAGAGGGCGGCAGTAAAAATGTTTGCTTGTGCTCCTGCGTCCAGCAAGTAGCTAGCAAGTTCTTTGTGCCCCACATGAGAAGCTGCGCCCAGTGCTGTTTCAAAATCTCCGAATTTCCAGTCGTGAGCAGCATTCAAGAGGGTAGGATGCTCCTCTAAAAGTCCTTGGACCGTGTCCATATCACTATGTGCCTTTCCCACGAAGGTTCTCACCAAGTCTTTATCGAGTTGTGGGTCTTCTTGTGGATAGCTGTTGAAGGCTACAATAGGAGTTCCGGCAAAGAATAGCGAAGCTCCCGCCGCCGTCTTTAAGAAATGTGATCTTTTCATTGCAAAAAGGAATTAATTACCGAATTCAATTTCTGTAATTAAAAGTAGGTCAGCTTGTTAATTGTGATTTAATTAACGGAGAGACATGCTACTTATCCTTTTTTACTCGTTTCAGAAACAAAAAGTTTTGTGGGTTGATCCCCAGTCCGTTTACCTTCTTATTCACAAAGCGAATAGCCATATCATAGTACAAGGGTACTACTGGTGCATCTGCCACGATGAGTGAATCCATCTGAGTATAAATCTTTTTGCGCTCCTCAATATCGATGATAGACAAGGACTTGTCATACAAGCTGTCCATCAGTTCATTCTTGTAATGAGTGTAATTGGGGCCTTTAGGGGTAAAATTCGGACTATAGAACAGGGAAAGATAATTTTCAGCATCGGGATAGTCTGCGACCCAACTGGCACGAAAGATATCCAGTTCTCCACTACTTTTCATTTGTCGGAGGGTCGAAGGGGGCATCACATCGATCGCGACTTCGATCCCTAATTTTTCGAGTTCCCGTTGCATGTATTCACATATGTCCAGGTACTGACTGTTAGTGCCTATCACGATTTCCGGAAAAAGATCGCCGGTTTCGGCTTTATATTCCTCAACCAAAGCACGAGCTTTGGCAGGTTGATAGGTATATCCCGAAATTTCAGCAAATCCTGGTAAACCTTTCGGAATAAAACCGTACTCGGCCGGAACACCCATTCCATTTCGAAGATAAGTCACCATTTTTCTACGGTCGAAGCCGTAATTTACAGCCTGTCTAAGCTTAAGTGAACGTATCTCTGGAGTTTGGGCTCCTGTAAAGAAACCCAGGTATTCGGTATTGAGGTAAGGGGTTGTTAATAAATTCACCTTGTCCTTGTATTTCTCCTGCAGCTGCCCTGTAGTGGTTAAAATCTCATCTTTATACGAATTGTCCAATCCCGACATAAAATCGATCTTCCCCTGTGTGAATTGTAAGAACTCACTTTGCTTATCCGGCAGAAACGTAATGGCAACAGCCTCCAGGTAAGGGAGCTGGACGCCCTGGGCGTCTTGTTCAAAATAGCGTGGGTTTCTTCGGAAAACCAACTTCAAGTTTTCTTCCCATAATTTGAACTGGAATGGGCCAGTCCCGATAGGATTTCTCCGCCATTCATTCCCAAAATGTTCAACACCTTCTCTTGGCACTACAGAGAAATAACGCATTCCCAGCATACCCAGGAAGGCAGGAAAAGGTTGGTTCAACATGATTTTTACCACCGAATCGTTCTCGGCTTTCACCAAAGCTACGTTATTCATCACCCAGCTCCCTGGCGATGCCACCTGCGGGTCGATGAGCCGGTTGAAACTATACTCGAAATCGTTAGCATTGACGGTTCGGGTTCGATCCAATCCAAAGACATCACTTTCATGAAAGTAGACATCATCACGAAGTGTGAAGTAGTAGGTACATGTACTGTCGACAATCTTCCAATGTCTGGCGATATCCGGTTGGATGTTGAGAGAATCATCCAGTTGCACCAGGCCGTTAAACAATTGATTGGTGGGCCAGATGTTTTGTGGATTCCTTGCAAAAGCAGGGTCCAGGGACGTGATGTTGCTATGCTCGTTGTAGCGGAAGATGAGGTGGTCGCGGTCCGTGTTCTTATCGGAAGAGCAAGAACAAAGCAACGATGCAGTGAACAAAAAGATCAATAAACTTTTTAAATTGGGACGCATCTAATTAGGTCAATGATGTAAAGGTAAACATTCCCTGTCACCTCGAGTGATCCGCCAAAGGCTGCTAGTATCGAGAGGCCATTCAATGCTCGATACACTTCTCTTCGAGAAGTACTCCCCACCCGAACATACCATTCGATACAGGAGGGGGGAAGTGACATTTCAAGAAACCATCGTATCTTTGAGCCCTGCTAATTTAAAACAATGCCCAATAGCAAAAAAGTAGCATTTTATACCCTGGGCTGCAAGCTCAATTTTTCGGAGACTTCTACCATCGCAAGAAGTTGTTCTTCGGAAGGATTCGAGCGCGTGGACTTTGGAGAAAAGGCCGATGTCTATGTTGTGAACACCTGCAGTGTGACCCAGAATGCCGACAAGCGATTCAAAACGATCGTGAAACAGGCGCAGAAGGTAAATCCAGACGCCTTTGTCGCTGCTATTGGTTGCTATGCTCAATTAAAACCTGAGGAACTGGCTGCCGTGGATGGTGTAGATCTGGTATTGGGAGCTACAGAAAAATTCAAACTCACCGATTATTTGAACGATCTTACCAAAAACGATCGTGGAGAAGTACATTCCTGTGAGATCGAAGACGCCGATTTCTATGTGGGATCCTATTCGATTGGGGATCGAACACGGGCCTTTTTAAAAGTGCAGGATGGTTGCGATTATAAATGTACCTACTGTACTATCCCGTTGGCCAGGGGAATTTCACGAAGTGATACCCTGGATAATGTTTTGAAAAATGCTTCCGAAATCTCGGCGCAGGGCATTAAGGAGATCGTTCTTACTGGAGTCAATATTGGGGATTACGGAAAAGGAGAGTTTGGTAATAAGAAACACGAGCATACTTTTTTTGAATTATGTGAAGCTCTGGATCAAGTTCCAGGAATCGAACGGTTACGAATTTCTTCCATCGAGCCAAATTTACTAAAGAATGAAACCATTGATTTCGTAGCCAATTCGCGAACCTTTGTACCTCATTTTCATATTCCGTTGCAGAGTGGGAGTAACGACCTGCTCAAGTTAATGCGAAGGCGGTATATGAGGGAATTATATGAAGAGCGAGTTTTCAGGATCAAAGAGGTCATGCCGCAGGCTTGTATTGGAGTGGATGTGATCGTTGGTTTTCCTGGTGAGACGGAAGAACATTTTTTAGAAACTTATCATTTCCTGAATGAGCTGGACATTTCCTATCTTCATGTGTTCACCTATTCTGAAAGGGACAATACACCGGCCGCAACAATGGAAGGAGTAGTGCCAAGAAATATTCGCGCCAAGCGCAGCAGGATGCTTCGTGGCTTGTCGGTGAAAAAACGAAGGGCATTTTACGAGAAGCAGTTAGGCAGTATTTGTACCGTGCTTTTTGAAGGGGAGAACAAGGAGGGATTCATCCACGGATTTACCGAGAATTATGTAAAAGTAAAGACGCATTGGAACCCTGAATTGGTGAATACTCTTCACGAGATCGAGCTACAAAAGATAGATGAGGATGGTTTGGTTCGATTTGAATTCGTGAATGCCGAAGTACTGCGCTAGGGATAGTAGCGGCATCCCAAGAAGTGAGCTTGCTCTGCTTCTTGGATAAAGCGGATAGCGCGGTCGTTGAGTTTGCAAACAGCTCTACTCAACGAAGCGCCCTGATAATTCTTTTCTAAATACTTATTCCAACAGGTAGCAGTGACTTGTATTTTCTGCGGTTGCGTCTCATAAAACCGGCGATCTCAGGGCTGGTAGGTACCAGGCTAATACCGCGTTTTTCAACTTCTTCGAATACCGCTCTTATGAAAATGTCTCTGAAGCCCTGATCTTCCATGTCTTCAGGCATGTCATACTTGGTAAGGAAGATCTTTCGGTCTTGTAGTGCATACTCGATACGCGCCATGTTGTCGCCTACCTCGAGTTCGAATTGTCGTAGAAATTCGTTATCGGTAATTTCAACATCTTCAATCATAGGGAGTTATTTTTCTATTAATTCATGGGTACTTCTATCAACAACACTTTACTGTCTTTTTCGGCAATGATGGAAATATCTTTGGTTTCCCAAATTCCCATGGCATCCCGTACACCAAGTGTTTCGTCATCAACAAGAATGGTGCCATCTATCACCAGCAGGTAAACGCCATGGCCTTCTTGTTGTACAGTATAGTTCGTGGTTGTTTTTTCTGAAAATTCTCCAATATTAAAATAGGCTTGTTGATGTATCCAAAGTTCGTCTTCTTTAGCTTCCGATTTTGGTCTTACCACGGTACTGAATGCATTGGGCTTGACGAGGTCTGCGATCTTTCTTTGATCGTACCTTGGGGTGACGTTCTGGGCTTCCGGCATGATCCAGATCTGGAAGAGTTTCAGTTCCTCCTTTGGGCTAGCGTTCACCTCGCTGTGTTGGATTCCGCTACCGGCGCTCATCACCTGAATGTCGCCCGTTGCCAAAATACCCGAATTACCCATGGAGTCCTTGTGTTTGACCGCCCCCGCCTGGGGAATGGTGACAATTTCCATATTGTTGTGGGGATGCGTGCCAAAGCCCATGGCCGGTGAAACTATGTCGTCGTTCAAGACACGAAGAAGCCCGAATTGCATTCGGTTCGGATCAAAATAATTTGCGAAGCTAAAGGAATATCGAGCCTGAAGCCAACCGTAATTTGCGGTTCCACGGGTCGCTGCAGGATGTAAAATCTTCTTCATAAAGTCCTCAAAAGCGGGGTAAGAATTCTATCTTTGTATGCAAAGTTACAAAAAATAGAAAGGCTAATCCGTTATATACTTGTTAAAGGCCTATGACCAGCGAAAAAACCCACGTATACTTTGTTCCGGGTCTTGCGGCAAGTAGGGAAATCTTCAAAAACATTCGTTTGAACGAGTCTGAATATGAGGTGCATATTCTGGACTGGCTCTTACCCGAAAAAAAGGAAACGCTGCTGGAATATGCCCGCCGCATGTCGGCGCTCGTGCAGCATGAAAATGCGGTATTGGCAGGAGTGTCTTTCGGGGGCGTGGTCGCTCAGGAAATGAGTGCCTTTTTAAGGCTGAAAAAATTAATCATCATATCGAGTGTGAAGTGCCGATCGGAACTTCCCAGGCGTCTTAAGCTTGCTAAAACCACAGGAGCCTACAAACTAATACCAACCGGGTGGGCCTTGAGTTTGAAAGATCTTACGAAACTGGCCATCGGTCCTCGAAGTAAGAAGCGGCTTACCTTATACCAGGAGTACTTGTCGGTGCGCGATAAACATTATCTCGACTGGGCCATCAAACAAATGGTATGCTGGGAACGTACCGCACCTTTGCCGCAGGTTCATCACATTCATGGGGACGGAGATATTGTCTTTCCGATTAAAAATATTACCAATGCACAGGTGTTGAAAGGAGGCACACATGTCATGATCCTGAATAAGGGAAGTAAGGTTAGCAAAGTGTTGGAAAATATTATCGAAAACCCGTGATGACCCTCTTTAATTTTTTATCTTTATTCGAAATTTTGTGGTCATGAATATTTTGTCGAAAATCGGCTTAGCCACGGTACTTATTGGGGTGGGTGCCTTGACAACCAATGCCGTTCAACAGCCCCAGGCAGATGAGCCACCGGTGAATGAAAAACTGGAAGAAAAGTTAGTAAACGATTACAACGTATACGCGCTGGACCTACCTTCGGAAATGGATTTTGCCGGAGAGCGGGTACCTTTGGAGAACCCCGATATTAGAGAGCGAATGGATCGTGAATTGCTGGTAAACACCTATTGGCAGTCCAATGGCCTTTTAATTTTTAAACGGGCAAACAAGTATTTTCCCATCATTGAACCTTTGCTGAAACAACACGGGCTGCCGGACGATTTTAAATACCTGGCCATTGCCGAAAGTGCCCTTGAAAATAATCGATCCCCTGCTGGGGCCGCAGGATTCTGGCATTTTTTAAAGGGTACTGGAAGGGAATACGGGTTGGAAATAAACGATTATGTGGATGAACGCTATAACCTGGAACTAGCTACCAAAGTGGCAGCAGATTATTTAAAGGCATCCAAGGAACGATTTGGAAGCTGGACCCTGGCAGCTGCGGCTTACAATGCGGGGAATGCGGGTATAAGCAGGCAATTGGAAAAACAAAAAGTGGGCGATTATTACGACGTATTGCTAAATAGCGAAACAAGTAGGTATGTGTTTCGTATTCTCGCGTTCAAGGAAATATTGAGCAATCCAAAAAAATATGGGTTTAACTTCCGGCAAAAAGATCTTTATACCCAGATCCCCTCTTATAAGGTAAAAGTAGATACTGCTGTGACCGATTTTGCAGATTTTGCCCGGTTGTTCGGAATTAATTATAAGATTCTGAAACTCCACAATCCCTGGTTGCGTGATAATTATCTGAAGAATGCCTCGGGCAAAGAATATTATATTGAAATTCCTGAGAAGGGATATTACGATTATCAACCTTAAACTTATACCTCCGCCTAAGTCAAAAGTATGAATATGACCATTGTTCTTTCCCTCGTTGCGATAGGCCTGTTGGCTGGGATCTTAAGCGGGTTTATGGGGGTAGGTGGTGGCGTTGTCATGATACCGTTGATGATCTTGTTATTAGGCTATGATCAACATGAGGCCCAGGGACTGAGTCTAGCCGTGCTGGCTGTGCCAGTGACCTTTGTTGCGGCTTATACCTATCATGCATCCGGACATCCCATCGATTGGAAATTCGCGCTAATCATCGCTCTCTTCTTCGTAGTAGGCGCGTTCATCGGTTCAAAATTTGCCGTACGAATCGATCAGGCCACTTTGAAAAAGATATTCGCGATCATCTTGATCGTAGCGGCAGTAAAACTATTCTTTTCGAAGTAATCCCGCGGATTATCTGTATACCTTCGTTTTAACACCGATGGAATCTCGCTGAAGTAGCGCGACCCCGCTTGTAAAACTCTGATAATTTGAATTGTAGGAACTGGAGTAGCGTTCCAGGTAATGGTGCATAAAATTCCTTCGTACATCCAGGATCTTCTTATCCTTGTCAAAAAAGAACGAAGTAGGAAATCCTAGGCTATGCTTCATGGTTCGGATGGCCAGATCGTAGCGGTTCTCCTTTTCATCAACATAGAGCACATTGACATTTTTACTGAATTTCCGCCTGATCTTCCGAATCTTTTTCTTCGAGCCCCAAAAAAGCACAATGAAGTCGACCTCATCGTTGTATCTGTCGGCTACATCGTTAAAAGCCGGAAGTTCTCCAGATCCCGGAACACACCAGGAAGCATACGTAATAAGGTAAATGGGTTTTTCAAACTTGTACAGTTCGACCTTTCTGTGTGGAAATTTACGTACCCGAAAATTGTCGATGTAGGTGCCAATTATTACTTTATTAACGAGGGAATCGAACAGGAATTCGGCGCGCTCAAGGTCTTTGCTGATATAAGCCTTTTTGGCTTCTCTACGGTACTTTCGAATGTTCTTACCAATGGCCTGAGAAAATAGTTTCTTGGGCTCATATTCCTGGGAAAGAGCGGTAAAGGAACAAATTAGGAAAAGCAGTAGTAGTTGTCTACCCATAAATAGCTGTGAACAAACTTGCGCTGAGCTGGAAATCTCTCATTACTAAGCGGTTATTAATCGACGAAAGGTATAAAAACACTGCTAAAATGCAAAATATTTGTTAAATACGTCAGATTCTTCCCTTACATCTATCTTCTGGCTCTTCTGCTTGCTCTACCGCCACCGTATTGCTGCCTGGGTGCCCCCGCTCGTTTCATCTGTTGTTTCATCATCTTGATCTGTTCGTCCAGCATATTATGCTTGTCCATTTTCTTAGCCTCCTGTAGCAGCAGATCTGCTTCCCGCTTTCGGTTTTTGGTAAGAGCGATACCGGCGAGGTTTAATTTGACCATCGCCATGTCTGCCGACATAGATAAGCCGAGCTTTTCTGCCTTTCTGAAGTATTTTTCCGCTTCATTCATATTGGTTTGTGAAACCATAAGTCCGTTGAGGTAATTGTAGTAACCTTGCTGTTTTGTTACCAAAGCCGCTTCGGGATTAGGAATACGGTCCAGCCATTTCTTGGCTCCCGGGAAATCCTGCTTCCGCAGTCGAAGGAAGGCCAGGAGGATCATTTCATTTTTATAATACAGGAAGACGAAAACTCCGGCCAACAACACGAACATGATGCCGTTTCCTATGTTTCCTTCGTAAAACTGCCAGACAGAGGCGGCAACGGCTAAAGCAGCCAATATTAATTTTATGATTTTATGAAACATGTAGTACCATTTTTTATGGCATACAAAGTTACTAAAAACTAATCAAGCACCTATTATTTTTAGGGGATTCCTAAGTGTAATTAATCCAGTGGTTTCGTCCCAATTAAAGCAGACATGAAGTACGAAGAGACCACCTTGAATGCGACATAAAATGTTTTAAATAATTTTTTAAAACGGGTTTGTCAAAGAAAAAATTCCTTGTATATTTGCAGCCGACTTTCAGAAGAGGTCAATTGAAAAAAGAATAGTTCAGAAGTTTAACTTTAAGTTACCATGAAAAGAACATTTCAGCCATCCAAAAGGAAAAGAAGAAACAAGCACGGTTTTAGAGAGCGTATGGCTACTGTAAACGGACGTAAGATATTGGCTGCCCGCAGAGCGAAAGGCAGAAAGAAACTATCTGTATCTTCTGAAGTTCGCCATAAGAAATAATGTTGATAACTCATAAATAAAAGGTGTTGTTTTTACAAGCAACACCTTTTTTTTATACCCCATTGCATCGTAAGTTTAAACCTTGAAAAAAGTGCCTTCCAAATGCCAAAAAATAACGACCTAAAATCGGTTTTGATCATTGGTTCAGGGCCCATTATCATTGGGCAAGCGTGTGAGTTTGATTATTCTGGATCCCAATCGCTGCGATCACTACGTGAAGACGGAATAGAAACCATCCTGATCAACTCCAATCCGGCCACCATCATGACCGATCCTTCCATGGCCGACCACATTTATCTATTACCCCTCACCACAAAATCGATCATCCATATTTTAAAGGAACATCCGCAAATAGACGCTGTACTGCCCACAATGGGCGGGCAAACAGCCTTGAATTTATGCATTGAGGCCGACGAAAAGGGTATTTGGAACGATTTCAATGTTGACATTATCGGGGTGGATATCGATGCCATTAACATCACCGAAGACAGAGATCAATTCAAAGAACTCATGAAGAAGATCGGCGTGCCAGTGGCTCCGGCCAAGATCGCCAATTCGTTCCTGAAGGGAAAAGAGATCGCGCAGGAATATGGTTTTCCCCTGGTCATTCGACCGTCATTTACATTGGGAGGCACAGGCGCCTCCTTTGTTCATCATGAGGATGAATTCGATGAATTACTTACACGTGGACTGGAGGCTTCCCCAATTCATGAGGTATTGATCGATAAAGCGCTTCTGGGTTGGAAGGAGTATGAACTTGAGTTACTTCGTGATAGCAACGACAACGTTGTTATAATATGTACGATCGAAAATATGGACCCCATGGGAATTCATACGGGCGATTCTATTACGGTGGCTCCAGCCATGACCTTAAGCGATACCTGCTTCCAGGAAATGCGTGACCTGGCCATCCATATGATGCGCAGTATTGGTGATTTCGCCGGAGGTTGTAACGTACAGTTTGCAGTAAGCCCCGACGAGAATGAAGACATCATTGCCATCGAGATCAATCCGCGAGTTTCACGTTCATCGGCTCTTGCATCCAAAGCCACAGGTTATCCCATTGCCAAGATCGCTACCAAACTGGCCATTGGATATACTTTGGACGAATTGGACAACCAGATCACCAAATCTACTTCGGCCTTGTTCGAACCAACCCTGGATTACGTAATCGTGAAGATCCCTCGCTGGAATTTTGACAAATTCGAAGGATCTGAGCGTACTATTGGCCTTCAAATGAAGAGTGTTGGTGAAGTGATGGGAATTGGGCGTTCCTTCCAGGAAGCGCTGCACAAAGCGGCCCAATCGCTTGAGATAAAACGCAACGGTCTGGGAGCCGACGGGAAAAGTTATACCAATTACGAACAGATCATAGAAAAACTCACCTACGCAAGTTGGGATCGCGTTTTCGTGATCTACGATGCCATTCAAATGGGGATTCCGCTTAGCAGGATCCATGAAATTACCAAGATAGACATGTGGTTTCTGAAGCAATACGAAGAACTGTATATGCTTGAACAGGAAATTTCAAAATATACCCTGGACACATTGCCACGCGAATTGATGCTCGAAGCCAAACAAAAAGGGTATGGTGACAGGCAGATTGCACATATGCTGAAATGCCTCGAGAGCCAGGTGTATAAAAAGCGGGAAGAACTCAACATCCAGCGCGTATATAAATTAGTAGATACCTGTGCCGCCGAATTCAAAGCGGAAACTCCTTATTACTATTCAACTTTCGAGAGTGAGATGAAGACATCGGACGGTAAGGTGTATTCTGAAAATGACAGCGTGGTCACCGACCGAAAGAAGATCATTGTACTTGGCTCTGGTCCGAACAGAATAGGGCAGGGGATTGAATTTGACTATTGCTGTGTGCACGGTGTATTAGCAGCTTCCGAATGCGGGTATGAAACCATCATGATAAATTGTAATCCGGAAACGGTTTCCACCGACTTCGACGTAGCCGATAAGCTTTATTTCGAACCCGTTTTTTGGGAACACATTTATGACATCATTCGGCATGAAAAACCCGACGGGGTGATCGTTCAATTGGGAGGTCAAACGGCCTTGAAATTGGCAGAAAAGTTGGATCGCTATGGGATCAAGATCATGGGCACAAGTTACCAGTCCCTTGATTTGGCCGAGGATCGTGGAAGCTTTTCAAATATTCTGAAGGAAAACAACATTCCTTATCCAAGATTTGGAGTGGCCGAAACAACGGATGAGGCCCTGGCCCTGGCCGATGAATTGGATTTCCCATTGCTTATTCGGCCGTCGTATGTGTTGGGTGGACAAGGAATGAAGATTGTTATCAACAAACAAGAGTTGGAGGAGCATGTGGTGGATCTGCTTCGTAAGATCCCGAATAACAAGCTATTGTTGGACCACTACCTGGATGGGGCGATCGAGGCGGAAGCAGATGCGATCTGTGATGGTGAGAATGTCTATATTATTGGGATCATGGAGCATATTGAACCCTGTGGCGTCCATTCGGGAGATTCCAACGCGACGTTGCCGCCTTTTAACCTTGGCGAATTCGTAATGCAGCAGATCAAGGACCACACCAAGACTATTGCGTTAGCGTTAAACACGGTTGGGCTGATCAATGTTCAATTCGCGATCAAGGATGATAAGGTATATATAATTGAGGCGAACCCAAGAGCTTCCAGAACCGTGCCTTTCATTGCAAAGGCGTATGGAGAACCCTATGTTAATTATGCGGTTAAGGTGATGCTTGGCGAAAAAAAAGTAACCGATTTTGAATTCAATCCACAGCTCGAAGGATATGCGATCAAGCAGCCGGTCTTCAGCTTTAATAAATTTCCGAACGTCAACAAGAAACTGGGCCCTGAAATGAAAAGTACGGGCGAAAGTATACTGTTCATCGATAGCCTCAAAGAAGATGAGTTCTACGAATTGTATTCAAGGCGTAAGATGTATCTCAGTAAATAACCGGTCGAAATACCCGATTTAAATCTCCTGTAAGAACTTACGGGAGATTTTTGTTTGGTCAAGGTAGGGTAAACAGAGCGTGGGCTGTTTTAATAGTAAGCGATTAAATTTTATCGATCTGTGAAGAGACCCAGCTGGACAATTTCAGGACATTTATGTATTGTGTTTGTACTTTTTGCAGGACTTGTTGCAAGTTGTACTACTCATACGCTCGATGATGTCATGGAACCCATTCAGGAAGAACCGGATTTGGTTACTTACCAGGATGTACGATTTGTATTCGATAATATTTGTCAGCAATGCCACAGCAACCCAACCCAAAAC
>JABDNM010000213.1 GCA_013043825.1 Flavobacteriaceae bacterium | reverse complement strand
GATTATGAGGAGTCACTACCATCCAAACCTCCTCCAGGTTGCTGAATTCCACCAGGTGATTGGCGATGGTTAAATGCCCCACATGAATGGGATTGAACGTCCCGAAATACAACCCTATTTTCTTGGCAATTTCCATGAGTGACTATTCAGTGATGTACTTGGCGACAAGTTCTTCAGACTCTTTCAAGGCTTTTTCCAGATTATCATTCACAATAATAAAATCGAACTGAGGAGCTGTTGCCATTTCTATGGATGCCTTGGCGATTCGCATATTGATCTTTTCTTCGCTTTCGGTTTTTCGGTTTTTGAGCCGGATCTTCAGTTCATCCACGCTCGGGATCTTTACAAAAACCGCCAGGGTCTTGTCCGGGAATTTCTTCTTGATGCGAAGTCCTCCCACCACGTCAATGTCGAAGATCACGTTTTTTCCCTGGGCCCATAAACGTTCCACTTCACTCTTTAGGGTACCATAAAAATTATCTCGATATACTTCCTCCCATTCCAGGAAGTCGCCATCTTTAATATGTTGCTTGAATTGTTCGGTGGAGATAAAGTAGTAATCTTCTCCGTCTTTTTCATGTGCTCTGGGCGCCCTGGATGCCGCCGAAACTGAAAAGGCGAGATTGAGTTGTTCCTGTTCCAGAAGATGCCGAACAATGGTGGTCTTACCACTGCCGGAGGGAGCTGAAAATACGATTAATTTACCCCCTTTCATCACAGCACATTTAAGGCTTGTTCTTTGATCTTTTCTAATTCATCCTTCATCTGGACTACCACTTGCTGCATGGGTGCGAAATTGGCCTTGCTGCCTATGGTATTGATTTCACGTCCTATCTCTTGGGAGATAAAGCCCAGCTTTTTTCCGTTGGAAATAGGCTGCGCCAAAGTTTCCTGGAAATACTCCAGGTGTTTCTTGAGGCGAACTTTTTCCTCGGTGATGTCATATTTTTCCAGGTAATAGATCAATTCTTGTTCGAATCGATTCTCATCCACCGATTCCTTGAGTTCAGAAACCGCCTTACGAAGCTTCTCCCGAAGGAGCTCGATACGCTGTGGATCGATGGCTTCTACCTCCTTTAAAAGTTGCAGGATATTATTGATTCGTAGTTTGAATTCTGCCTCCAACGACCTTCCCTCGTCTTTTCGGTAGTCTTTGGTGGCAGCCAGAGCTGTATCCAAGGCCTCCAGGATCTTATTGAACTCCTCTTCGTCTATCTCATCGCGTTCGGTCTTCAAGGCATCGGGCATACGCACGGCCATTTTCAGCAATTCGGTTTCATCGCCATCTACCACCTTCTTGAGTTGCTTGATGTACTGCTTAACCACAGTTTCATTTACTTCTGTGTTGGTGGCTTCCCCGGTGATCTCTACGAAGAGGTTAAAGTCTACCTTACCCCGAACCAGGGATTTTGAGATGCGATTTCTCAAGATTAGCTCCTTCTCCCGGTAAGCACCTGGTACCCGGGCATTGATATCCAGATTTTTGCTGTTCAGGGACTTTAATTCAACGGTTATTTTCTTGGCGGGCAATTGGACAATGCTCTTGCCGTAACCGGTCATTGACTGGATCATACGCTTTGATTATGCATGCAAAGGTAATGAATCATTTAGGGTTTCCGTTACTGTGGAAATTTTTGTCCAGGTACAATTCGGTAACTAGTAGGGTAGAAATTACTCCCAGGGAATGAAGGATAATAGTGATCAACAAGTTGTGTTCCGGAAATAAAAAGTAAAGTACGGCAGGGATCAAAAACGAATAGCCGGCTATCTTCAGCAGGTAATTGGATGCATAATTGTTCGCCGCCTGCCAGATCAAGTCATTTCGCATGGAGCGTGTGGTACGGTAACCATACAACCAATTAATTTTCTTTGGCTGGTATTTTCTGAAAAGAAAAGCGAACACAAAAAGGAGCAGGCAATAACCAATTCCTATCAGCAATTGATCTTCAGCAGTCATTGCTAGTCTTCCAATAATTTAATTTTGATATTTCGAAACCACACCGTGTCATCGTGATCCTGAAGTCCAATTTTACCCGGTCCGGGTTTGCCATAATTCTCGATATACGAAGCAAACTTACTATTGGCGATCCTATTCTGCCAAGTTGAAGAATTGGTATCATATTGAAGAACAAGTGCACCGTTCATCCAATGTTCTATCTTCCCACGATTTTTTACGATCTTAACCTTATTCCATTCACCATGAGGTTTGGTGCGTCTTTCAGTGGAAGGAATTAAATCGTACAAGTCTGCAGAGCGATGCCCCCTTATCAGTCCGTCTTTCTGACCCTGATCATCAAGAATTTGCATTTCCGGACTGGAATTCCAACCTTCTTTGTATGTTTCAATCTCCTGTACCGTATAGAAGAGGCCACTATTCCCGTCTTTAGAGATTTTCCATTCCAGGACAAGTTCGAAATTCTCGTAGGAATCGTCTGTGACTATATCCAAACCTCCTTCTGCCAGTTTATCAATGTTGGCATGATAAAAGACCCTGCCGGCCACATAATAGGTGAAGTACTTTTCATAACCTTCAAATTTTAGTGAGCCATTTTCAACCACCCATCGGCTACCAATAGTACCGGGTTTATTATAGGTATGCCATCCCTTAGTGGTTTTCCCGTCGAATAGTAATTTCCAGCCGCTCGCTTTTTCAGCTTCGGTCAACGTGTTTAAGCCCGAATTATCTTTTGAAACCTCCGTGGCGCCTGACCAGGCATCCACTTCAACCACACGGGTATTCTCATAAAATTCATCTGAAATGACCTCATAGGATTTTCCATCCCTGGACCACTCCAGCATTAAAAAAGGGACTTTATCGCCGGGATAATAACCGTAGTCAAAAACTGCCGGCCCCTTTGGCAACAGCCGCTTACCCTCTTTCATTCCTTTTTCATGCATTTCTTCATGCACTACGAGATCTACATTATTGAGTTGAAGTTTAACCTTACCAGCACTAGTTAACCTAAAGAAATAATCACCGTCCTCGGGAATATTCAGTACCCCAAGGCCCCTTAGGAAAAACTTAGATTTTCCGGGCCAAAAATCATCGGCCTTCGTCAAGTTTAGGTTAGGAAGAACTCTGGCTTCTTGAGTTACATTGGGATCTATTGTACTGTCTATATGGTCGCCATTGATATCGATAAAAACGGCATCATAGCCTATTTCCTTTCCTGTAGTATGGTTCATGTCTTGGGAAGTATTTTTGTTTTCCTTACATCCTATAATCAGGAAAAAGATTAGACTTAAAACGATATAATTTTTCATTTGTATGCCGTGATTTTAATTAAGCTTTTTAATTTTTATGTTTCTAAACCAAACTTGATTACCATGATCTTGAAGGCCAATATGCCCCGTTTTATAGCGGGCAAATTCTTTCCAGTCCTTAAATTTTGAATGGGCGACCAATTGTTGCCAGGAAAGTCCGTGCAACGGGAAAGTAAAGGCTTCCGTACCATTCAAAAAAACTTTTCCAAGATTGGCTTTATGATTAATTTCTAAAACACAAAGATTCCATGCTCCTTTAGGTTTTACCAATTCACCCGGACATGCGATCATATCGAATAATGAACCGGCTTTATGCGTGCCTCCTTCAAACTGGGCATCGGGATGACCTTCATTGTCAAGGATCTGTATTTCCGGCCCCGTTAGATATGGCTCCGTGATCGAAGGGTCTTCATGGACTCCCCAGAAAATACCGCTGTTCCCACCTTCAGAAATCTTCCATTCCAATGAAAGAATAAAATTGGTAAACCTTTCCTTAGTGATGATATTCCGACTGTGATTCTCACCGGGAGTGAAAGCAAGGGCTCCATCCTTGATGTTCCATTCTGGATAAATCTCGTCGCTTAAATATCCTCGCCATTGATCCAGGGAAGTGCCGTCGAACAGTACGATCCATTCACCATTTTGACCCTCTTTTGTGCCAGCCGTAGTTTCCAGTACATCTTCAATCGCTACTTCCTTCGAGCTATCCTTACATGCCACAAAGATGATAAGCGTGAACATTAGTACGACGGTATTTCTCATAAGATTGCGATTCTCTTCTAAGCTTTTATAAAAATGTAATTCCCAGGTTCAAGCTGGTCCTTGTGTTTCTAATATCTTCATTCACATTGTCCTTTACGATATTCGATAGGCCAAGCTGGTGGACCACTTCAATAAATAGACTGGTATTGTCGTTGGCCGAAATAGGAAACTCATATCCCAATCCACCCGTGAGCCCAATATCATTACCTTTAAATTCTTCTTTTACCTGGGCCGTTCCTTGGTTCGCTCCAGACAGAAAACTAAAATAAGGCCCTGCCATGACATACCAATTAAAATCCTGTCCAAAATGGTAATTGGGTAACAGGGCGACGGTTATGTAATGAAGTGTGAGCGTACGACTAATTTGAGAATCGTTACTTGCCATTGGATCGATCACCCTACCATTTTGATTGTAAAAGGCTTCGAGTTCCAGGCTAACAAATTCAGTAAAGTAGTAATCGGCCGAGACGCCACCATTGACCCCAAACCGCAAGTTGGATTCAATAAGGTCCTGAGCAGAGACGATATTAGACACACTGGCTCCTCCAAACAATCCAATTTCAATATCTCCAATCTGCTGCGCATGGATATTTATACTCACCGAGAGAAGGACCATTAAAATAATTAGTCGTTTCATGGGTAGAAAATTAGAGGCCTAAAATTTTTCTTAGTCTTTCCTCGTCAAGTTCAGACCCGGCAAAATCGTCAAATCGTTTTTTGGTTGCTTCAATAATATGCTTTTTGATAAACTCTGCTCCTTCTCGTGCACCCTGCTCTGGGCTCTTGATCACACATTCCCATTCCAGAACCGCCCAAACATCGCATCCGTATTCGGTGAGTTTGGAAAAGACCGTCTTAAAATCAACTTGCCCATCTCCCGGAGAACGATATCTTCCTGCACGGTCTTTCCAATCGTTGTAACCTCCAAAGGTCCCCTTCTTTCCAGTTGGGTTGAATTCCGAATCTTTCACATGAAACATTTTAATGAATTCATGATAATGATCGATGTACTCGATATAATCCAGTTGCTGCAATACGAAGTGACTTGGATCGTACAAAATATTTACCGCCTTGTGATTGCCTGTTGCGGCCAGAAAACGCTCGAAGGTATCTCCATCGTGAATATCCTCAACCGGGTGCACCTCGTAGCAAACGGCTACACCATTTTCCTCGAATTCATTGAGGATTGGCAACCATCTGTCGGCCAGTTCTCTAAATCCCAATTCAACCAATCCCTTAGGTTGCTGTGGCCATGGATGCACAGCAGGCCATAATAAAGAACCTGAAAATGTAGCATGCGCTGTTAACCCGAGATTCCGACTCGCAGCAGCGGCCGATTTCATTTGCTTCACCGCCCATTCGGTGCGGGCCTTGTAATTCCCCTTCAATTTGTTGGGTGCGAAAATATCGAATAGGATGTCATGAGCCGGATGCACAGCCACCAGTTGACCTTGAATGTGCGTGGAAAGCTCAGTTATTTCCAAGCCAAAACTATTCACCCTGCCTTTGAGTTCATCACAATATACCTTACTCTCACCGGCCAGTGTTAGATCCATAAGCCGTGATTCATTGGTTGGGATCTGTATCCCCTTATACCCCAGATCACTGGCCCATTGACAGAGTCCATCCAAGGAATTGAAAGGCGATTTATCGTCCATGAATTGAGCTAGAAATACAGCGGGTCCTTTGATCGTTTTCATAGTCTTTTTGAAGTGTTAAAGCGATTTCCAAACGGTTCCATCAGCGTGTGAGGATACAGCGATTTCTATGAAACGCATTCCCCTTACTCCATCACGCATGGTCGGGAATTCGGCGGGATCGTACTCCTTTCCGCGAACTGCTTTCGCCATTCCTTTATAGATATTACCCATGGCATCGAAGATTCCCTCCGGATGTCCGGGAGGTAATTTTGTACCATCCAAGGACAGGGCATCGTTGTAATCATGTCCCGGCTTCAGAACACGCAGCGGTTGACCCTCTTCCAGTAAGTAAAGGTAATTAGGATTTTCCTGTTCCCATTTCAAGGCAGCTTTTTTTCCGTAGACCGCCACCGTAAAATTGTTTTCTTCTCCCGTCGCGATCTGGCTGGCGCGCAATACGCCTTTGGTGTAGTCTCCAAAGCGCAACAATACCGTGCCGTCGATATCCATTTGGTTGTCCTCATACAAATGGTTGAGGTCTGCCAGGATACTCTCAACCTCCATCCCCGTGACATACTCGATCATTTGGTATGCATGGACTCCAATGTCACCCATGCAACAACTGATACCCGACTTTTCCGGGTTCAACCGCCAGGTGGTGGAACGTTTTTCCTTGTCATGAATAATTGGATTGATCCAGCCTTGATAGTACTGGGCATCCACCTTTTGAACCGCTCCAATGACTCCTTTGGCGATCATTTTTTTCATTTGCCGAACCATCGGATAACCGGTATAGGTATGAGTTAGGGCGAAAAGACGATTGCTTAATGCCTGTACCTCTTCCAATTCCAGTGCCTCGGCATAGGTCATCGTCATAGGCTTTTCACAGATCACATGGAAACCTGCTTCCAAAAGGCGTTTCGCCATGGGAAAGTGAAGAAAATTGGGAGTTAGCACAGAGACTACCTGTATTCTTTTTTCCTTCGGAAGCTTTTGTTCCTCGAGGATCATTTCTTCAAGATCGGTGTATATACGATTGGTAGGAATCCCGATCTCTTCTGCGAACGCTCGACTCACGTTCACATCCGGGTTGAACACTGCCGCGGTCAATTGATAGGCATCGAACATACTGGCCGCAACCCGGTGCAAGATCCCAATCAATGAATCACCGCCCCCGCCAAGCACGCCCCAACGAATCTTATTGCTCATATTATTCTTTATATTCAATTTTTTCATTTTTAAACAACAGTGCGAACAGGACAAAAACTCCTGCGGCGAAAATTGCAGGGAAGATCCAGACCGAATTCCAAACATGTCCGCCTTCCGCAATAACGTTGGCATCGGTGATCTTTCCCGCCACATAAAACCCAATCAACATCCCTACACCATAGGTGGCTAATGTGATGAGCCCCTGGGCAGCACTTTTAATCTTTTCTCCTGCCTTGCTGTCGGTATAGATCTGTCCCGAAACGAAGAAGAAATCGTAGCAAATTCCGTGTAAAACAATCCCGGTGATGATCATAAAGAAGAGCTCTCCGGCATCTCCGTACGCAAAAAGTACATAGCGAATCGCCCATGCAAGCATCCCAAGGAGGATGGTTTTCTTGAAACCGTATTTCTTGAAGAAAAAGGGCAAAAGCAGCATGAACAACACTTCAGAGATCTGTCCTGCCGATGCCCAGGCGGTGGAATTTTCTACTCCACTTTCAGTAAGAAACGGACTCAGATTCTGGTAGTAAAACGCAAGCGGGATACAAATAAGAACAGAGGAGAGGAAGAAGATCAGGAAATTACGATCTTTCAATAATCCTAAGGCATCCAGACCAAGGATATCACTAATACTTGCTTTTTCTCCACTCGACTGACTTGGAGGTGTCTTCGGAAGCGTAAAGCTGAAAACACCTAAAACAGCCGAAGCGATCGCGGTCATCATAAAGGTATTGGACAACAGTCCATCTTTGATGTTGTCCAATGAATCCCATTTAAAGGCGAAGCTAATGAGCAGTCCTGCAACGATCCAACCTATGGTACCCCAAACCCGAATAAAGGGAAATTCCTTGGCCGGATCTCTCATTTGATTGAACGACACCGAATTCACCAACGCCAGGGTTGGCATATAGGCGATCATATAGCCCAAAACATAGGGATAGAAAACCTGGAAATCTGTGGCCTGTGACATTTGGTACATAAGGAAGGCACCCACCAGGTGCAAAATACCCAGGATCTTTTCAGCATTGAAAAATCGATCGGCTATGAGTCCAATGATAAAAGGTGCGATGATGGCTCCCCAGGATTGGGTGGAATAGGCCATCCCTGTTTCAGCTCCTGTAGCCGATAAGTTGTTTCCTAAAAAAGTTCCCATGGTAACAAACCATCCGCCCCAGATAAAGAATTCCAGGAACATCATGATGGAGAGTTGAATGCGGGTTAGTGATTTCATAGGGTGATTGTTTAGTTTGCCTGCTTTGCTGCTTTGATCACCAAGTCTCGGGTAGCAATAATTCCCGGAGCCGGGTCGATTACGTCACCTTCATATTCAACGCCGATATAACCTGAAAAATTGGAATCTTTAACAATTTGCATCATCTTGAAGTAATCGATGCGTTTCTCGTTCCCATTTTCGTCAAAATCGCTCGACTTTGCCGAAACTCCTTTGGCGTAGGGCATTAATTCAGCGATTCCCTGGTATCGGTCGTATTCTTCAATACATGGAGCCGGTCCCCACCGGGAACCACCCTCCCGCAATACACAAAAGTTCCCAAAATCTGGAAGTGTTCCACAATTGGACATATTCACGGCTTCAATTACAGCAGCTAATTTTGCAGCATCATTCGATAATTGAGCGTGGTTTTCTACGGCGACATTTATATTCTTTTCAGCAGCGTAGTTTGAGAGATCTTTCAGGGCCGTTACAGATGCATCGTGCCAGGCCTCCGGTTCGGTGAGTCCAAATAAATTAACCCGTATTGCTTTTGCTCCCACAAGAACAGCCGCATCCACCCATACCTTATGTTTGGCAATTGCTTCTTTTCTTTTTTCTTCTGAAGGATCTGCTAATTCACCAGCAGTATCGAGCATGATAAGGACAGTTTCTACTCCTGCAGCATCGTTCTTTTCTTTCCAGGCTTGAGCTAATTTCATCACTCCTTCGCTATAAGACAAACTTTTATCCAATTGATAAAGTTGGTCTACGTATTCTACGGCATCAAAACCCATTTTCTTGGCATAAGCGGCAAAATCCATAGGGTCCATCTTACCTTGTTGAATAGCATAGTGAACAGACCACTGGGCAAGTGAAAATTTGTATGGGAAGACGAATTCGGTTTCTGCCTGAGCTACTTCATTTTTCTTGGTGGTCACGTTTTCTTGTTCTGAAGAATTTTTACAGGATATGGCTAGTGTGAATATTAAAACCAGGGATAGAATTATTTTCATTTTTCGAGGGAATATTTAGATTTTTCATGGTAGACGAAAAGTCGCTGTAAGTTAGGCTTTTTTTAATTTTAAAAAAACAATGCACAGGCTTCTATGACTATATTCTTATACGAAAACGTTTTCGATTATCAATCTGTCAATTAAAGCTTCAGATTTTTGTAAAAACCGAAAAAATTAGAGACATTTAACACTGACTTCAGCGGGCACAATTTTCCTTATCGAACCCCTGAAATTCGAAGAAGAACTCAACTAATATTTTGTATGAATACACAAGCAAATCCGAATGAACAATACGATGCCATCGTAGTAGGTTCAGGAATAAGTGGTGGCTGGGCCGCCAAAGAACTCTGCGAGAACGGACTGAAGACCCTTGTATTGGAACGCGGTAGGATGATCGAACATATCAAAGATTATCACACCATGAACATGGACCCATGGGACTTCAAATTCAAAGGGCAACCAACACGTGAAGAGAAAGCAACCCAGGAAAAACAGGCGCGAACCGGTTACACCACCAATCAGGCCCATCGACATTTCTTTGTCAACGACCTGGAACATCCCTACAACGAAACCAAGCGTTTCGACTGGATGCGGGGCTATCATGTAGGAGGACGATCCCTGGTTTGGGGCCGCCATAGTTATCGCTGGAGTGATATCGATTTTGAAGCCAACAAAAAAGAGGGAGTGGCCGTGGATTGGCCGGTGCGATACAAAGATATTGAATCCTGGTACTCCAAAGTGGAGGAATTTATCGGGGTGAGTGGCGAGGCACTTGGCTTACCGCAATTACCGGACAGTAAGTTCTGTCCGCCCATGGAGTTGAATTGTGTAGAGACCGATTTGAGGGAGAATATGCAGAAGAATTTCGACGATGGCAGGATCTTAACTATCGGTCGTGTTGCGCATATTACCGGAAACGGAACCTATGAAGGTCGTTCCAATTGTCAATTCAGAGATCGTTGCATGCGAGGCTGTCCTTACGGGGGCTACTTCAGCAGTAATTCATCTACTCTGCCTGCGGCTCATAAAACAGGAAATCTAACCATACGTCCACACTCGATCGTGGCCGAGGTAGTCTACGACCCTAAGACGAAAAAAGCCACAGGGGTGAAGGTGATCGACGCCGAATCCAAGGAAGAAATAGTATTCAACGCCAAGGTGGTCTTTTTATGCGCTTCAGCCATTGCCAGCGCAGCCATCCTCATGCAATCCAAAAGCGACCGCTTCCCGAATGGGATGGGGAACGATTCAGGAGAATTGGGACACAATATCATGGACCATCACTTCAAAGCAGGTGCATGGGCCAATGTGGAGGGCTATGAAGACAAACATTACAAGGGAAGACGCCCCGGAGGCATCTACCTTCCGAGATTCAGAAATCTGGGAGGTAACACAGACCAAAAGAGTTTTAAAAGAGGATATGGTTATCAAGGGGGCGCGAGCAGAAGTCATTACGAAGAAGTTGTTGCCGAACTAGCGTATGGAAAAAACCTGAAAGATTCGGTGACCAAACCTGGTAAGTGGCGGATATTGCTACTCGGTTTTGGTGAATGCCTACCCTACCATGAGAATAAGATGACCCTGGACTATGATAAATTGGATCAATGGGGTTTACCAACGGTGACTTTCGATGCCGAGTGGAAGGAAAATGAATATGAAATGCGGAAGGACATGGTGGCACAGGCGGTTGCGATGTTCGAAAAAGCGGGATATAAGGATATTGAACCTTGGGATGATCCAGGAGCACCCGGATTGGGAATTCATGAAATGGGAACTGCCCGTATGGGAAAAAATCCAAAGACCTCGGTGTGTAATGGAAACAATCAATTGCATGCGGTATCCAACGTTTATGTAACCGATGGGGCGTTTATGACTTCCGCCAGCTGTGTGAATCCATCTCTTACCTATATGGCTTTTAGCGCCAGAGCTGCTAATCATGCTGCTAATCAACTTAAAAAACAAGCCTAATGGAACGTAGACAAGTATTAAAAAATTTAGGACTGGGAGCCGGCTTTTTAGTCGCTTCTCCCTCCATCATGAGCTTGTTGCAAAGCTGTACGAGTGAACCAGAATTCAACCCGGTATTCCTCTCAAAGGGGGAAGGACACGCGCTTCGACGAATCGTGGATCTAATCATACCCTCCGATG
>JABDNM010000210.1 GCA_013043825.1 Flavobacteriaceae bacterium | reverse complement strand
GTTGTGGTGGGCCATTAAACATCCAACCTTTTTTAGCACCGACACGATTCCATTCGACACATTCTTGTTCTGTAACACGTTTATTGGGCAGGACTTGGTCGAGAGAAGTAGCGATTTTACCTCGGTCAGTAAGTCCAGGATGTGCCCCGTCATAGACCCAAAAATCTTGTACTGGGTGTTTTGCTTTGACGAGAGCTTCGGGGTAGGCGAACGATGAACTAACGGCAGCGATATCGGGTTTAAGTTTAAATTTATATCCTTCTGTTCCAATCTGGTTGGTTTGTGCTCTAAGAGAGCCATCGCTAAATTCTAGAATGGCACGGTCAGTAGTTTCAAGTCCTTCTGTTTCAGGGCGTTCTACTTCTGATAAATCTTTTTTCTCCTCTACGTCCATCACGGCAGTCATCGTCATGGTACTAGTTTATGGTAATATTTGAAGTACTAATATGATCTCCTCCGGCTCCTTGACCGTTATTACTATTTCTAGGAATTTGTTTTTTAAGGGGTACTCTAGCGTGTGTTCCTGTATCTTTGCTGGTAAAAAATCTTTGTGTCTGTATCATAACTCTATCTAACGTATTAAATTTGTCGGCTTTACTAGGACCAGGTGTACCGTCATAAGTAAACGTTTTACTCAATGGAGGGCCCGGCATTGTGACATGATGGTTGTTTATATACTATACTTTATAATGAGTTCAGATATAAGTCTTATACTTCTGGCGAAATCATCTGCAGATTTCCAAAAATTTCCTTATATTCTGCCAACGTACGATCCTTGGCACTTCGATATTCGCTATCGGTGGCTAATAATTCCTTTATATCAACGGCTAATTTGGCCCATCGTCCTTCGAATTCAAAGTGTTGTTGGTATTTAGGTCCATAATTCAAAAAGGTGGCAGTATTAACAACCAGTAAATTAATGAACGTAAATGTCCGTTTAGCGATATCGTCTCTGTATTCGTCGTCAGAAAAGTGTATGGCCGAAACGAAGAATAAGATGGCTGCAGTTAAGATTGATGTGATTCCAAGGAAACGGTATCTTCGCTTGAGCTGGTACCCTTTTTTCGAGTGTTCTTTGCTCCGTTTTTCGGCATCATCCAGCCATAAAAGTAAAAGCTCTTCTCCTTTTTGGTCCCAAGGTGCCTCTTGCGACACTTGAACCGTTTCAAGGGTATCGAGGGCATCGGGATCGAGGTGTTCGATGACGGATTGAGGAGCGGGCAAGACTCTTCCGAGCTGGTGCTCCCGGTCTCGTAGGCGAGTAGATTGTCGGCGCACTGTTGACATAGTGAGCTTTGTGTGTATACAGGGCACATTGTTCTGTTTAAAGTACCATCAGATATATATCTGATGAAGAGGTAAAGACCTTGCTTTATGTACGTCTACGATGTCTCAAACATTAAATACAAAATCTACTTCTACGGGGCTTGATATTGCCTCAAATGTAACAACGGGTGATGTTAGTATAGGTGAAGCTCAAACGTCAGGTGATTTAAATTTAGGTACGAGTGCTTCTCGTACAGGGGATATTTCAATCGGAAATGCCTCTAATACGGGTCAAATTGCCCTACGAACGCTTGGTGGGTTATTCTTGGCGACGAGTTCAACAGGGGCTTGTAATATTATGACCAATGCTACCAATGCTAATGATATTAATATCGGGAACGTAGCTCGGACGGGAGATATTAATCTAGATACTGCTGGAGCCGTTAATGTTAATGCGGGTACGTTTAGTACGGGAACCTCTAATATTGGTAACTCTGATCCTACAGGAGATACTAATATCGGAGGTTTACAGACATCTGGGGATATTATTATCGGTGAAAATGTGGACACTGGCGATATCAATGTCGGGCGAAGAGTTCCACGAAATGGAGATATTAACATTGGAAGTACAAGGGGTTCGGGAAACGTAAGGATGTGGGCTCGTTCAGGGTTGATTGAGATCGGCAGGGAACAGGATACAGGTACAATTCGTATTGGTCAAGTTCAAACTACGGGACGATTGGAGTTGGGGAATTTTTCTTCACGAACGGGTCGTATTCACCTTGGACATATTAATGCTGCTTGTGATTTAGATTTTCGAACCAAGACCGGAAATATTAATTTTGGGATTGAACAAACGAGTGG
>JABDNM010000208.1 GCA_013043825.1 Flavobacteriaceae bacterium | reverse complement strand
TTCGCCCAAATACTGGGTATGTTCCTTCAGCATGGCTTCGACAATATATCCACCTTTGTTGCTCACTTCAAGTCGAAGCACATCATTCTCGATCACCGAGGTTGCATCCTCTGCGGAAGGCAGTGCACCCGAATATGCAAAAGATCCTAGTCGGTTTTTTAATCCTTCAAGCGCCAGCGAATCCCCGGCTTGCACGGTATTCGATTCCTGAGGCTCTTCTTGAATAATCGTTTCAGCAACTGGCGTTTCCTTGGTGGATGATTCCACCTGCTCAGTTCTTGTTTGCTCTGCTTCAAGCTGTTCTTGAGAGGGCGGACGCGTGGACATCCAGATTAGTATTCCCGCAATCAATACAATTCCAATAAGTGTATTGATATCTAATTTCTTTTTTTCCATGTTCATTCCGAATGAATTCGGACGGTTTAAGTTGTTATTCCATCTGCATGCCCTTAATTCGCAGCAGTTTTATATTGAACTTCAGCGGTGCAACAATCCGGCCTAATGTTGAATTCGGCCAAATTGTCCTAATTTTTTGAGTGCTCCAGCGCTGCCTTCACAAATCCTACAAATAAGGGATGTGGGCCAGCAACCGTGCTTTTATACTCTGGATGATACTGCACTCCCACAAACCAGGGGTGTTGAGGAAGCTCTACGATCTCGACCAATCCTGTATCGGGATTGATACCAGTAGCCCTTAAGCCAGCCTCTTCCATTGCATCCCGATAAGCATCATTGTACTCGTAACGGTGCCTATGTCGCTCCTGAATACTACGAACTCCATAGACGGTACTAACAATACTTGGTTCGATGATGTCGCATTTCCAGGAACCTAAACGCATGGTGCCCCCCATGTTGGTTATATGTTTTTGTTCCTCCATTAAACTAATGACGGGATGTGGGGTGTTCTCGTCCATTTCGGTGCTGTTTGCATTATCCAGCTTGAGGACATTACGTGCAAATTCGATCACGGCCATCTGCATTCCCAGGCAAATTCCCAGAAAGGGTAGGTCATTTTCGCGAGCAAAGCGTACCGCTTCGATCTTTCCTTCAATCCCTCTTTCCCCAAAGCCTGGAGCCACCACAATTCCATCCAATCCTTTTAGTTCATCCGAAATATTGTTCGTGTTAATATGTTCCGAATGGATGGAACGAACATTTACTTTTACTTCATTTGCTGCACCTGCGTGGATAAACGACTCCAGAATGGATTTGTAACTATCCTGCAGTTCCACATATTTTCCTATAAGTCCTATCTCTACTGTTGCCCGAGGGTTTTTATGCCTTTTAAGAAATTCATTCCATACTTTCAGATCCGGATCCGACTTGCTCTCCAGGCGTAATTTTTTCAATGCAACTCGGTCCAGGCCTTCATCCAACATCATGTTCGGGACGTCGTAGATGGTTGATGCATCGATGGATTGAATAACAGCTTCCTTTTCAACGTTACAAAAAAGCGCCAATTTTTCCTTGAGTTCTTCGGAAAGTTCATGTTCGGTTCTACAAACCAGTATATCGGCTTGAATACCAGATTCCATCAAGGTTTTTACCGAGTGCTGCGTTGGTTTGGTCTTCAATTCCCCGGCTGCAGAAAGATACGGGATCAAGGTAAGATGGATCACCAGACTGTTATGAGGCCCCAAGTCCCATTTCAGTTGTCGGACCGATTCTATATAAGGCAGAGATTCGATATCCCCTACTGTTCCTCCTATTTCGGTGATCACGATGTCGTAATCGCCATTGTTGCCCAGAATTTGAATGCGTTCTTTGATCTCGTTCGTGATGTGAGGTACCACCTGCACGGTCTTTCCAAGGAATTCGCCCTTACGTTCTTTTTCAATCACACTCTGGTAAATTCTACCTGTGGTAACATTATTGGCTTGTGAGGTAGGAACATTCAAAAAGCGTTCGTAGTGGCCCAGGTCCAGGTCGGTTTCTGCACCATCGTCTGTGACATAGCATTCCCCGTGTTCGTATGGATTTAATGTGCCCGGATCGACGTTGATGTAGGGGTCAAGCTTCTGAATGGTCACACGAAATCCCCTGGCTTGAAGTAATTTGGCCAGTGATGCCGCAATGATTCCTTTACCTAGTGATGATGATACCCCGCCCGTAACGAAGATGTACTTTGTAGTGCTCATAAAAAGAGTAGCATTGTTAATACCTATACGGGATGCAAAGATAGCCATTTATTGGGGAACCCCTCATAGATATTTCAAAATTAAACCTAAGTTGATGGGTTGGGGTTCGTTAATCAGATCGATGCTATTGTAAGTGGGTCAAAGGTCGAATGAGTGACTCCAGGCCGTTGATCTTTATCTCGTGCATTTCCTCCATTAATTTACCCAGTTTTCCGGCGGGAAATCCTTTTTGACGAAACCAGGCATAGTAATATTCCGGGATGTTGACGAGGAATTCATCTTTGTATTTACCAAAAGGCATTTTGTAATTCGCCAGCTCGATCAAGTGTTGCTTGTTCAAGTTACTTCCAGGCTTCATAGAGGTCTAATTGCTGGGCTACGGTTTTTCTCCACCGGTATTCTGCATCTTCGTTATTGGAATGATCACTTTCCATATCGAACTGCTCCTGCATTTGTCTGCGCTCCACCTCCATGCGTTCGTATATTGCTTCGGAGGCCTCTTTGAATTCACGGTCGTGAGGGATGTCGGCGAGTAGAGACCTTAGTTTTCGCGCATGAAGTTCGGAGATGTCGAAATGCATTTGCTCATGAGCGAGTATGTAGTTGGTAACTTTGGAAGGGCGGTACCAGGAAAGGTCGGGATAAAAGTTGCTCACCACTGCAAAGTCCACAGAACCGTGGCCATTTCGTTCGCGGTAGGAAAACGAAAATGAAACTCCAGAATTTGTGCTGGCCACGTAGGAATCTGGCCCGTTAGGAACTCCCCTGAAATCACTCCAGGTAAGTTTTCTACCTTCAGCCCAAATGATCTTTTCCTCTTTTACTTCGGAAGGTATGCCTTCAAAATCCGTAAAATGCACCGGGAGAAAGTAGCAGAGAAGTACTAACGCAGTAAGCAATTTCATACTAACTGTAACGTCGCTTTTTGAATTTTATTGAGAATTAAATATCCCAATTGAATTTGATCGATCGCTCGATATCGGGATGTAAACTTTGATTTACAGGACAGGCAATCCCGGTTCGTTCGAGAATGATCTTTTCCTTTGCACCAACTTGCTTGGGCAGATGAAGTTCTAATTCAATTCGTGCTATTCGGCGCGGGTTTGACGCCATAATTTTGGTTACCAAGGCTGAACTACCTTCGAGTTTGACTTGTAATGCTCGTGCTTTGATCCCCATTACGGTAAGCATGCAATTCGCCAGACCGGTTGCCACCGTATCGGTTGGAGAAAATGCTTCCCCTTTACCATGATTATCTGTTGGAGCATCTGTGATATACGAATTCCCCGATCTAATATGAACGCATTGGGTACGCAGATCGCCCAGGTAAGTAACTTTGGAAGTGCTCATTATTTTACGACCTCGAATCTCAGGTCCTCATTATATTTTAAGATATAGAACGCCTGGTTCGAATAACCGGAGAACATTTTCTTTTGGTAGCGAAATTTGTTCTCGATGTACTCAGTTTCCAAGTCACTATCTATGGCGTCGTATACGTTTCCTTCTGAAGCAAGTCGAAGTATCACATCGTAGGTCACATCAAATCCACGCACCGCAAAACGGTTGGGCAGAACTCCAAATTTGTTCTTATAACTGGTAAGGAATGCATTTTTTTCGTTGTAATCGTAGCTTTTGCTGATAGAAGGAAAAGTAAACTGAAGGTTGGCTAGATGAACATTGGAAATATCGTGATAATCATAACTATCGTTTTTATCAGTAGTGAACAGCCGAATGCCATAGGTCGCAGGCATTCCGTTCAGCAATCCAACAACGTTACTTATAATTACGGGATCGTCTGATTCTAGTATTACCCAATTCTCTCTGGTTTTATCGATTTTCTGTTCGATATCGACCACATATAAAAATCCTTTCTCCCGTGGTGAAAGTGTTTTAGCAGCAGGGAGGGCAGCCATGATTGCTGCTTTTTGTCGTGCTTTGGTGTTATCACTAATTAGCAGTACACTTCTATCCCCAGCGTTTTCCTTTAAATAATCGATCATACTTGTTTCCAACAGCTCGTCCTTGGGAAGTGTTTGGAACAAATTGGATGTAAGTTTGATATTTCGGTTGCTGAGCGGGGAAAAAACGGGTACGTTATCTGATTTAAGAATTCCGGCAGCCCGCTCTACGTTCTTGCTCAAAAGAGGCCCTATCACCGCATCCATAGATTCAAAATTATTTCCAGCCAAAATTCCGGCTGTCGTATTCGAGCTCCCTTCGGTATCGAAAGCATTCAGCTCAAGGGATATTCCTTTGTCCTTCGCAAATTCGGCGGCCATAAGAACACCACTGTAAAAATCCAGGGCGATTCGTAGCGTGCGATTATCTTTGATCAAATCTTCATTCAACTCCAGGGAATCCCGATCCATCTTCCTGAGCTGAAAAGGCAAAAGTACTGCAACGCGTTTTCTGGACCGGTCATTAATGCGTTCTTCCAGATTGATTTTATTCACCCTACCGGTGTCCAGCCCTGTGGCAGACTCCTTCGGAATTTTTAGGATCATCCCGGCTTTCAAACCATCTTTTGCATAGGGATTCAGCGCTACGATCTCCTCTTCAGTTAATCCTAGTTTAACCTTCAGTCTAAAAAAACCTTCCTTGGGTTGCACCTCGTAAAAGTCGAAAGTACTTTCTTCAATGGTCGCCGATTCGGTGACGGAGTTATTGGGTACATTGAGAATACTTCCAATGGGAAAATTGGCAGGAACATCAGGGTTCATAGCTTCCAATTCGGCTATAGTGATCCCATACTTGCGAGCAATTCCATATTTGGTCTCTTTGGCTTGAATTATGTGGGTCTGCGATTCGGCCTTGGCATTATTGGTTTCATTGTTAGTCACCACGGTCGCGGTACTTTCAACTTTCGGAAAGATGGGTATTTGCAATTTCTCTCCTTTTTTCAAGCCTTTGGAGTACAGGTGCTTATTGTATTTTTTGATGTCGTCAACGGTAATGTTGTACTTCTGAGATATACTGAAAAGAGTTTCCTTCCTCCGTACTTTGTGCCTTTTAAAATCAACTGGTTCAGAACCCGATTGAATGATCATTTCGCTGGGGATGATCAGGATACTTCCTAAACCGATGCCTTTCCTTGCGTCTGGATTGAGCCGATAGATCTCCGCCTCGGGGATCTTGTATTTTTGTGCAATACTGTAGACAGTTTCCCCTGCCAGGACTTGATGGCTTCGGTATCTATCCTGGGCAAGCCCTTCCGAAGAAAATCCTGTAACAATAAAAAATAGGGACGCTAAAATAAGTAGATGTTTCACGTTTGATTTGTTGATGCGATTAATACAATCTTTATTCGTTCCTATTGGTTGGTTTTTATTCCCACTCGATGGTAGCCGGTGGTTTTGAACTGATGTCATAGACCACTCTATTAACGCCTTTGACACGGTTTATTATATAATTTGAAGTTTCTTGTAGAAACTCATACGGTAAATTCACCCAATCTGCCGTCATTCCATCGGTAGATTCTACTGCTCTTAGGGCCACTACCCGTTCGTAGGTTCGCTCGTCTCCCATCACGCCAACACTTTGAATTGGCAACAAAATAGCTCCTGCTTGCCACACCTTATCATAGAGCTTCCACTCTTTCAATCCATTGATAAAGATGGCATCCACCTCTTGTAAGATACGAACTTTTTCCTCGGTGATGTCGCCCAGGATACGGATCGCCAGCCCCGGTCCGGGGAAGGGATGACGCCCGAGAAGTTCGGGATCTATGCCCAATTCGGCACCCACTCTTCTCACCTCATCCTTAAATAGCATTCGCAATGGCTCCACGATCTTCAATTTCATAAAATCCGGCAGCCCACCTACATTGTGATGCGATTTGATGGTCACTGAAGGGCCGTTCACGGAAACACTCTCTATCACATCCGGATAGATCGTACCCTGCGCCAGCCAATCCACATCCTTCACCAGGTGTGCCTCCTGGTCGAATACTTCGATGAAAGCATTACCAATGGCTTTCCGTTTTGCTTCCGGGTCGCTTTCTCCAGCAAGTGCTTTCAAGAAACGTGCCGAAGCATCGACACCTTTCACATTCAGGCCCATTCCTTTGTATTGATCCAATACGTTCTGAAATTCATTTTTACGGAGTAACCCGTTGTTCACGAAGATGCAATAAAGGTTCTTACCTATGGCTTTGTTCAGGAGAACGGCGGCAACGGTCGAATCAACACCTCCACTAAGTCCTAAAACCACCTTGTCATTCCCCACTTTCTTTTTGAGGTTTGAGACCGTGGTTTCAACAAAGGCTGCCGGTGTCCAGGTAGGCTTGATCCCTGCCATATGGACCAGGAAATTCTCCAAGAGTTGCTTGCCATGAGTCGTGTGATAAACTTCAGGGTGGAACTGGATCGCATAGGTCTCTTCTCCTTCGATTCGATATGCTGCATTGGCAACATCGTTGGTACTGGCAAGGCGCACTGCCCTGGCGGGTAATTCCGAAATAGTATCGGCGTGGCTCATCCATACCTGGGTATCTTCAGGAATCGAGGCGAAAATATCCTCGTGATCATTAATTGTTGTAAGCTTGGCTCTGCCATACTCCCGAATATTGGAAGACTCTACCTTTCCCCCATGAAAATGCGCCAGATACTGCGCGCCGTAACAAACCCCTAAAAGCGGTTTGTGACCTTTAATATTTGAAAGGTCGGGATGCGGAGCATCCTCGGCGCGCACCGAGAATGGGCTTCCAGATAAGATAACGGCTGCAAAGCTGGAAAGGTCTTCTGGTATATGATGATAAGGATGGATCTCGCAGTAAATATTAAGCTCACGAACTCGCCTGGCTATCAACTGGGTGTACTGGGATCCGAAATCGAGGATGAGGACGTTGTTTGGCATGTGCAAAAGTAGGGTAAAATATTTTTCTGAATAGCGGGTTGACCTAATTTTTTGGCAGGCCTTTCCTGTCAATGACCAGCACTGTGAATTCTTGGTCAAGAGGTTCTAATTCTGCTTTAAGCGACACCAAGAGATCGTAGCCGTATTCAAGGTAGAATTCAGAAAAATTAGCATTGCGTTCCTGAAGGTTTCCGCTGGGAAATAAAGTATCCTGGACATCGGTCAATCGTTCGATCTTGTCTGCCAGCATTCTTTTTTGCGCTTTTAACAAC
>JABDNM010000205.1 GCA_013043825.1 Flavobacteriaceae bacterium | reverse complement strand
TATCGGGATAACACTGGGAGCAGTTTCCGGATATTTTGGCGGAAAAGTTGATGCCGCCATCATGTGGCTCATAAATGTTACTTGGTCTATTCCTACCCTGCTATTGGTAATTGCTATCACCCTGGCGCTAGGAAAGGGATTCTGGCAGGTTTTTATCGCTGTGGGGCTTACCATGTGGGTTGAAGTGGCTCGGGTTGTTCGGGGACAAGTCATGAGCGTGAAAGAAATGCAATTTGTTACTGCGGCCCGGGCACTTGGGTTTAATAATTGGCGTATTATCACCCGACATATTTTACCGAATAGCCTGGCACCTGTGATCATAATTTCTGCGGCCAATTTTGCTGGTGCTATCCTCATTGAAAGCGGCTTGAGTTTCCTGGGGATTGGTGCTCAACCTCCTACGCCCAGCTGGGGTGGGATCATCAAGGATCATTATGCCTACATCATCTTGGGCAAACCTTTTCTTGCGGTGATTCCCGGGCTCGCCATCATGAGTTTGGTTACCGCCTTTATGTTGATGGGGAATGCCTTAAGGGATGTGTTGGATGTAAGGAATTAAACAGTATATATGAAGAGAAAATACACCTACATCATCCTCGTCATTCTGGTGACGGCAATTCTATACTTTGTTGAAAAGCGCCTGGAACGGTCAAAAGAACACTATCCGCAAACCAAATCGAGTTCTTCTTCCGGATCTACCGAGTTTGGAGAGAAATACTATCCGAATTCGACAACCGGCACCCTGGTAGAACATGCTACTTTTACTCTTTCCTATTCCGAAGCGCACGAACAGGCCGAATGGGTGGCCTACGAACTAAAGAAAGAACATATATCTGCAAACGATTTCGAACGTCCCTATTTCGTGCAGGATCGCAAGGTAAAGTCCAAATCTGCCGACTGGCGTAATTATAAGAACTCGGGCTACGATCGTGGACACCTTTGCCCTGCTGGGGACCGCAAGTTTGATTACAATGCCTTCCATGAAACATTCCTCACCAGCAATATCAGTCCGCAGGACCACGACTTCAACAGTGGGGTATGGAATAAATTAGAACAAAAAGTTCGCTTCTGGGCGAAAAAGTATGACGGCGTTTTTGTGGTAACCGGCGGGATATTGGAATCCAGCTTGGAGACTATTGGAGATGAAGGGGTTTCGATACCAAGGGAATTCTACAAGATTGTGGTGGATGCGTCCCAAGGCAAGCCAAAAGCAATTGCTTTTATCATTCCAAATCGTGATACCCATCGTTCATTCTATGATTTTGTTGTGACTATCGATGAGATAGAGACGCGAACCGGGATCGATTTTTTTAAAGACCTTCCAACTTCAGAAGAAGAAAAGCTAGAGCGTGAAGTGGACTTGAAGGCTTGGGGCAAACGTTAGGTATAATAATAGTTAGCACCATCGAGTCTTACGAAGATGAAATAGAGTTCTTTAATTACACCTTCGCAGAATTTTTTCGTGCCTACATTCTACAAAAAAATTCTGCTAGCCACCCCAATAGTTGTGGGGCTCAGGGTTTTTTAGAATCAAGTATAATAATAATTAGCACCGTCGAGTCTTACAAAAATAAATAGCAGAATAGTAAAGCCCCACAAACTAGAACCGCCATAGCTAAAGAAGGGTAGGGGAATCCCAATGGTGGGAAGCAGGCCTGTAACCATGCCAATATTCACAAAAAAATGGACAAATAAAATAGACGCCACACTGTACCCGTAGACCCTGCTGAATTGGGATCGTTGTCGTTCGGCGAGGACCAGGATTCGTACGATCAAGGCGACGAACAATCCCACAACCAAAAGTGCACCCAAAAATCCCCATTCCTCACCTACTGTACTGAAGATGTAATCCGTATGTTGTTCGGGGACGAAGTCGCCTTTGGTTTGAGTACCCTGTGTCCATCCCTTTCCTGTCCAGCCGCCACTCCCTATAGCGATCTCACTTTGGTTGGTATTGTAGCCAATACCCTGGGTATCTGTTTCCTTTCCTAATACGATGTTGAAACGGTCACGGTGTCGTTGTTCAAAAACATTATTGAAGATATAATTTACCGAGAATGAAAAGGCGATACAGGCAAAAGCAATCGCACCATACCTGAATAAACCAGGGCCTTTCTTCTTTTTCTTTCTTAGGTAAAGCACACCTGCGATTAAAACGACGATCAACGACATCCAGGTTACACCTATCCAAAGGGTTCCTATGAACAAAGCCGCCACGAAGAAACCCAGTAGCAAATAGACGAAATGCATTCCTTCCCGGTACATGGCAAATACAAATGCACTGTAAACAAGCGCACTCCCGGGATCGGGTTGGGGAACGATGATTATGGCTGGCAGGGCGATGATCACAAAGGCCTTAAGCTGATCTCTGAAGGTTCGAATATTGGTTTGAATATCACTGATGAATTTGGCCAGGGCGAGTGCTGTTGCTGCCTTTGCAAATTCACTGGGTTGAATGCTAACACCGCCAAATGAATACCAGGATGTTGCTCCGGAAATTTCCTTTCCCAAAGGAAAAACAAGAATAAGAGATACGAGGGATACCAGGTAGATAACACTGGAAAATCGTTCATAGAATTTGGAATCCAGGGCCAAAATGAAAATGATGAGAACCACACTTAGCCCAATCCAGAGTAATTGTTTAAAATAGATCTGGCTGAAATCGACGAAATTACTACCTGTATCACTCAACGACGCCGAATAGATATTGATCCACCCAATCCCCACCAGACTGGCGAACAGGAAGATGGTGAGCCAGTCAAATTTAACGTTGCGGGATGTAATACTCATTTATTGGTTGATTCTGAATGGTTGTCCGCTGTAAGGTTTAGAATATTCTTCTTGAAGGCTACCATTTAAAATGAAAGTCTCCAGATCTTTTCGTGTGATCTCGCCGTGCAGGTATTTTTCAATCATGAGGGTTGCAATCCGGCCCGCCCAACGCGATCCCCAGTAGCCGTTCTCAATGAATACAGCGATAGCGATCCTGGGGTTATTTCGAGGAGCAAAGGCGATGAAAACCGAATGATCTGTAAGTTGAGTACGTACTCCGTCGATCTTGGTATAATTCTCTGCTGTTCCTGTCTTTCCACAAATCTCAATGCCCTTTACCTTAAGGTGAGAGGCTGTCCCGTAATTGTAAACATCGAACATACCGTCGATAACCGGACCGAAATGCTCCGGGTCGATGGTGGTAGTGATCTTTTGGGTGTATTGCTTGGGAATAGTATCGGCACCAACGATATTTTTAATGATGTGGGGTTTGAAATACCAACCTCTATTGGCGATAGCCGCCGTAAAGTTCACCATTTGCATAGGGGTCATTAAAACTTCTCCCTGCCCAATGGCATTCGAAATGGTTGCCGGAGTATACCAGCGGTAGGTAGGGTATTGATAGATCGCATTGTACGTTTTAGAACTCGGTATCTTTCCCGGCCTCCCTGTGGGTAAGTCGTAACCCATATACTGTCCTAATCCGAAGCTACTCAAATGAGACTTCCAATTGTCGATACCTTCCTGGGGAGTTGGGTATTTGTCGATGGTTCGACGGTAGACCGTGGCGAAATAGCTATTACATGAATTGGCAATACCCCCTATCATGCTCAAAGGGCTACGATGGCTATGACATCCCAGCTTCTTGGCACCTCCATAATTGTAGCCGCCATAACAGGAAATACGCTCTTCCAGATCAATAACGCCCTCCTGTAAGCCTATCAATGCGGTAAGCGCCTTGAACGGTGAACCTGGCGGGTACTCACCTTGCAATACACGATCGAAGAGGGGTTTGGCAATGGTGTCGTAATAGAGTTTGGTAAAATTTTTGGATCGTTCACGACCTACCAGTAAAGCGGGATCGTAATTGGGGCCAGCAACCAGGGCCAGGATCTCTCCAGTAGCGGGCTCAAGGGCTACAATACCGCCTCGCTTATTCCTCATCAAGGTCTCTCCATATTCCTGCAATTGTGCATTAATTGTTAACATGATGTCGTTTCCGCGAACTGGAAGCGTATCGAAGCGATTATTCTTGTAGGTGCCGATCTCACGATTAAATCGGTCTTTTTGAATGTATTTTACCCCTTTAACTCCTCGAAGTACTTCTTCGTATTGTTTTTCTACTCCCCCCGTACCAATGATCTCACCCATTTGGTAATAAGGATTCTTTTTGATGATGCGTTCATTCACCTCAGAGATATACCCCAATACATTGGCCGAATGATTTACCTGGTAATCGCGCAATGATCTTTTCTGAATATAGAATCCTTCGTACTTGTACATTTTTTCTGAAAGGGAAGCGTATTCGGTTTTGGTGAGTTGGGGGATTACAACAGACGGTAACCGGGGTGAATACGTCCTGGCTTTTTTCAACTTTTCCTTCAGTACTTCCGGAGTGATCTTCAAGAGATTGCAAAATTCCAGGGTGTCGAGGGGCTTTACATCCTTCGGAATAACCATAACATCATACGACGGCTGATTCGAGACCAGCAGGGTGCCGTTTCGATCGAATATATAGCCTCGCTGAGGATAGTCGTATTCAACCTTGACGGCATTATTTTCTGACAATACCTGAAAGGAGGTATCGTAAATTTGCAAGTAGAAGAGCCTGCCCATAAATACGAGCCCGGAAATAAGAACCACTGATAGGAGTAATAGTTTTCTCATGTATTCTTTCTACTGAATAAAACGATGGTGCAGAACATAAGTACCACGGTGAACAATCCTGAAAATAACGCAGATTTCAAAATTAAAAGTATGTGGGAGACGTTAAAAATTTCCATGGAAAATAACACCAAATGATGGAATGCTACCATAGAAACTATGTATACGATCTGCTTGCTCATGGGTGCGGTACTAATCTTGAGGGTGTTCATTTGATAACTTACTCCAAATGAATACCGAAGCACAAAAGGACGTATCCAGGCAATAAAAACTGTCGCAGCCGCATGAATTCCACCAGAATCTTCAAAGATGTCGATGGTGAGTCCCAATAAAAACCCAAAGAAGATAAGTAGCCCTTTATCACCGGTAAGAGGGAAAACCAGAACAAAAAGCGGGTATAAGTAGGGATTAACATATCCCAGGAAATTTACATGATTTAAGATCAGAACCTGAACAAGTACCAAAGTGATAAATCGAATAATATTGATGGTAGTGCTATTCCTCCACATCTTCTACCACTTTTTCTAATTGTTTGATCTCAGCAGCGTCACGCCTTCTTACCAGGTAAACATGTTTCAGGCTGGTCATGTCGGAAAATAACTCTACATCGATCTTATAGTAATCGTCGCCTTCATCGCGATTAAATCGAGCTACTTTACCAATCAAAATACCCGGCGGGAAAATGGTAGAT
>JABDNM010000204.1 GCA_013043825.1 Flavobacteriaceae bacterium | reverse complement strand
ATTGTTCTTTCTGGTTAACGGTATTTTCGAGAAACATGACTTACTTTCAGAATAAAAAGGAATTCTTTGACGTTTACATAAAGGATGCGTAAATTTAACAAAACAAAAAATAGCAAGGCACTTTAATTATAAAAGTTATGAAGAAGAAGTTGCAGTCGCAGATACAGGAATTGGCCAGGCAGATACTGGCTGAAAGCGATAGCAAAGATACTGGGAAGATGAAAGAGACTGCTCGTAGACTCTATGAGCAATTAACCGTGCTTGAATATTTGGAAGTGCAGATCTTCGGGTCTGAAGAGCCTGCCGAAAAAGTCGAATCGCTGGATTCCAAGAGCTTCAGGGAAAATAATTGGTTCAAAGAACCCGAACCGGTACCACAGCCCGAGGACCGGGAAGCCATCGTTGAACCGGTGATGGAAAAAATAAAAGACCTGGTGGCTCAAATGCCGGAGGAATCTCAAAAAGTGGACGCACTCCTGGAGGAAGTCCTTCCTCGTAAGGAATACCAGAAGAATGACTTGGAAGATTTCGCCTCCGATTACCAGGAAATGCCGGTATTCGAACCAAAAGACAATCTGGAAGTTAACAGAAAGGAAAAAAACGGCACTTCCGATACTCCTACCCATAATGACGTGGATCGACCAAAATCCCTCAATGAAAAGCTAAACAATGGGTTGAACATTGGTCTGAATGACCGTCTCGCTTTTATAAAACACCTTTTTAATGGCAGCACCGAAGACTATACTCGTGTTATCGGGCAGATAAACAGCTATCAATCCTTCGAAGAAGCCGATACCTTTATCAAGGCAAAGGTGAAACCTGACTACAATTACTGGCTGCAAAAAGATGAATTTTCCAAGCGGTTTATGAAGATCATTAAAAAGAGCTTCGAATAACTCCTCATCGTATCAACCAGTCCAATTCATACTATGGGAAAACTATATCTCGTACCTACACCTATAGGAAATCTGAAAGATATCACCTTAAGGGCTATCGAGGTATTGAATGAGGTTGATCTTGTCTTCGCCGAAGACACACGAACCAGCGGGAAACTGCTGAAACACTTCAATATAGACACACCCATGCAGTCTCACCACATGCATAATGAGCACAAAACCGCCGGACTAATCGTTCAACGTATATTGAGCGGTGAGACATTCGCCCTCATTAGCGATGCCGGAACACCGGGAATAAGTGATCCGGGGTTCTTACTTACGCGAGCTTGTATAGAAGCCGGGATTGAGGTAGACTGTCTTCCCGGAGCTACTGCTTTCGTGCCGGCATTGGTAAACAGCGGACTTCCAAGTGATCGATTTGTATTTGAAGGATTTCTCCCGGTTAAAAAGGGAAGGCAAACGCGACTCAAGATCCTGGCCGAAGAAAACAGGACGATTGTACTCTATGAGTCTCCACATAAGCTGTTAAAAACAATGGCACAATTAGCTGAACACATGGGCGAGGAACGGATGATATCGATTTCAAGGGAGATCAGCAAGCTGCATGAAGAAACCATTCGGGGGACTATTGTGGAAGTACACAGGCATTTCGAAGCGAATCCTCCCAAAGGAGAGCTGGTCCTGGTAATAGCTGGGAAGAAATGAAGGAACTCTTAAAAGAAATTCTAGCATGCGAGATTTGTAAAAAGCATCTGCCCCTGGGGCCTCGTCCGGTAGTTACCGGGCATAAAAAATCGAAAATTGTGATCATTGGGCAGGCACCGGGCACTAAAGTACATGCTTCCGGCATACCCTGGGATGATGCCAGTGGCAAGGAACTGCGCCGGTGGTTAGGAATTTCTGTCGAATCGTTTTATACCACCGAAAACATAGCGATTGTACCTATGGGCTTTTGCTATCCCGGTAGAGGGAAAAGCGGGGATCTTCCACCACGACCCGAATGCGCACCACAATGGCATGCCCCGTTAATTGAAAGTATGCCAAATATTCAACTCACCCTGCTCATAGGTATGTACTCACAAGGGTACTACCTGGGTAGAAAAGCTAAAAAAACATTGACCGAAACCGTGATGAACTACCAAGAATACCTTCCGAAGTATTTACCTTTACCACATCCATCACCTAGAAACCGATTTTGGTTGACGAAAAATCCATGGTTTGAAAAAGAAGTCATTCCACAATTACAGAAAACCGTAAAGTCATTGGTAGGATCTTAAAGGTGTTTTCCTTTATTCCAGCCATGTTTTCCTAAGTATTTGTCTCCACTTTCCACCGCCCCATGTTCGATAGAGGTTCCCATGGAATCGTTCCAACGGTTGAGGTAACCGAACAAGGCAATTACCCCCAGCATTTCCACGATCTCACCTTCGTTCCAATGTTCGTAAAGTCGGTTTTTGATCTCCTCATTTACGGCATTGGGAACCAGGGATGCCGCGAGTGAAAAATCGAGTGCAGCACGTTCTGCTTCACTAAAGGCCGGATGTGTACGATACTCCCAGATATTGTCCAACTGCTCTTGTTCGGCCCCGTAACGCTCTGCGGCACGTATCGCGTGCGCCTGGCAATAACGACAACCCGTAGAATTACTACTAACCCATGCGATCATTCTCTTTAAGGCTGAGGTTACTCGCCCTTCGTTGGCCATCACCGCTTTGTTGAGGGTGATAAATGCTTTCGATATTGCCGGTCGGCGTTGCATGGTTAGTACACTGTTGGGGCAGAAGCCTAATGTTTCATTGAAGAATTCGGCCAAATGCCTGGTTTCGGGATCATGATCGGGGGAAAGAGGGGTTACTAATGGCATGGAACAGATTAATAGTGAAGTCTCGAAAGTACGAAATCCACGCATCATATTCTAAAGGACCATGTGTTCAAACAGTAAAGAATTCGTATATTTACCATACTTCCTCCCCTATTGAATTCTTACTTCCATGCGATGGACGATTGAACCAAAACCTTCCGAAGAAAAAATTAATGAACTAAGCAAAGCATTGGCCGTTGAGCCCATTGTAGCGCAATTACTTTTTCAACGCGGTATCGAAACCTTTGAAGAAGCCAAACGATTTTTCAGGCCCTCCCTGGACGACCTCCACGATCCTCTTTTGATGCAAGACATGGAAAAAGCTGTGGCCCGTATTGAGCGGGCGATCGAAAATGAGGAAAATATCCTGGTCTTTGGTGATTACGATGTGGATGGAACCACTAGCGTAGCACTTTTATCTTCATTCATAAAAACGTTCTATCCCAACGTGGCAACTTATATTCCCGATCGGTATGAAGAAGGCTACGGTATTTCGTATAAAGGGATTGATTTTGCATCCGACAATGATTTCGGTTTGATCATCGCATTGGATTGTGGTGTGAAAGCAATAGACAAGGTTGCCTATGCTACGGAAAAGCAAATTGATTTTATTATTTGCGATCATCACCGGCCCGGTCCTGAATTACCAAATGCGATAGCTGTGCTTGATCCAAAGCGGGAAGACTGTAGTTATCCATATAAGGAACTTTGTGGCTGCGGAGTGGGGTTTAAACTGGTACAGGCCCTGGGGAAAAGTAGAGGCCTGGAGGCTGAAGACCTCATTTTATACCTGGACCTCGTGGCAACAGCTATTGGAGCAGATATTGTTCCTATTACCGGGGAGAACCGAGTGCTGGCTTATTTGGGCCTCAAGGTGATCAATTCGAATCCTAGAATTGGATTCCAGGCCATCCTGCAGC
>JABDNM010000019.1 GCA_013043825.1 Flavobacteriaceae bacterium | reverse complement strand
ATTTTGTAAATCAGTGTGGTTTGGACAGCGCGACCAATGTTTTGTATTCAAACGGAACCAGTGGTGCCACCTATCGAATCTATCGCTGGGCAATAAATCCTACTGGCCCAAGTATTACCAAATCCACCATTTCCAACACGATGTTAAATACCGTGCCTACCTATTTCACAGCTTCGCCTTATACTGCCGACAGGGTTTTGGTTGGAACCGCATTGGGAAAGATCATTCGTTTAAATAATGCAAGTGGAACACCATCATGGACAGATATATCCATGCCGGGTCAAGTGGGAGCCGTGTCGGATATTCGCTATGGTGCATCTGAAAATGAAATCATGGTTACCTTTCACAATTACGGTGTAAACAATATTTGGTACACTACCAATGGTGCTTCAGGTTCACCAACCTGGGTGAGTAAAGAAGGTAATTTGCCGGATATGCCGGTGAAATGTATCCTTCAGAATCCATTGAACACCCAAGAGGTGATCATTGGTACTGAATTAGGGGTATGGAAAACTTCCGACTGGAACAGCACCAACCCAACCTGGGTCCAATCGCAAAACGGAATGAGCGACGTAAAAGTACTCTCTTTCGATTATCGAAGCGCCGATAACACCATTCTGGCCGCAACGTTTGGAAGAGGCATGTTTACAGGTACCTTCGAAACAGCGACTTGCGCGAGTTATACCACCTTTGAATCGGGTAGTTGGAACAATGGTGCACCGTCAACCACAAAAGCAGCGATTATTTATCAGAATTACGATACTGCAGTAAGTGGCAACATAGATGCATGTACCTTACGAATTACTGAAGGAAACACCGTCACAGTGCGGGCTGGTGATTACATAAAAATTGAAGGGGATATCAATATCGATGGAACTTTGATTATAGAGCATGAGGGTAGTGTAGTTCAAACCGATTCCAATGCGCTGGTAACGAATAATGGAACGATCAACGTTCTTTTGGATACTCCCAATTTAGCGTCACGCGATTTTATGATCCTGGGAAGCCCCATGACCGGAGAAGATAGGAGCAGTGTTTGGAATTCAGCCTTCCTGGTTTTAGATGCCACCACCGGGAACTTCGTACCACATCCCGATGTAACTATCCAGTTTCCGGGAGCAGAGAACTTTGCCGATGATAATAACGATTTCTGGCAGGCGTATAGCGGATCGATCAACCCAGGTGAAGGATATCTGGTACGACCGCAATCTGGCTACGGACAACCGGGCGGGGTATTCAATTATACCTACGATGACGGAACATTGAACAATGGTACGGTGAATTTCAATGTTGTTTACAACACACCGGGTCCCACGGCAGCCGATAACAAGAATGCCAGTCCGAACGTACTGTCAAACCCATACCCATCCTCCATCTTTGCCGATGACTTTATCAATGCAAATACCATGGTCGATGAGGTATATTTCTGGGAGCATCTAACTCCCCCTAGTACGAGTCTGCCTGGAGCCGGTTCGATGAACTTTTCCATGGAAGACATCTCCATGTACAATCTAACAGGAGGAACCGCTGCGGCCAGTGACCCGGGTACCTCCACCCAGCCCAATGGTTATATCTCCACCGGACAAGGATTCGGGATCAAGGCCACTTCGGGGGGAACGGCGGTCTTTACCAATGCCATGCGAAGAACCACCAACAACAATACGTTGAGAAACAACAGCGATCGCGATAGAATCTGGCTGCGTCTTGCCAATACCGAATACGAAATGCAGAAAACCACCCTGATCGGTTTTACTGAAAATGCTACGGCAGGTTTTGACAATGGCTACGACAGCCGTCGCCTGGCCACGGTGGTATCACTTTACAGCCACCTGGAGGATGGTAGCCAGGAACTGGGTATCCAATCCCGGGAGGCCTTCGAAAGTGGCATGAAAGTCCCCATGGGCTTTTCCACACAAATAGAGGCTAACCTGGACTATGAGATCTCCATCGAAAACATCGAAGGAGCCAACCTGGAAGCAGCTACTGTTTATTTGATAGACAACAAAACAGCTACTATTCATAACCTGAGTGAGGGAGCCTACACCTTTGAGAGTGATCAAGGCACCTTCCACAATCGATTTACCCTTCAGTTTGAAGCAGAAGTGATCCTGGGAGTGGGTGAGACCGCCCTGGAGGCCATTTCCCTCTTCCCTAATCCAACTACAGGGACACTCAATATTGTATCCCCTCAGGAGCCTATCGAGGCCGTAGTGATATATGATGTGCAGGGAAGAAAGGTTGCTGTCAACAATTATAACAGCAATCGAACCATCCAGGTGGATGTTTCCTCTTTGGAAGCAGCCATGTATTTTGTCACTATTCATACAGAAATAGGAATACTCACCAAACGAGTCATTAAAGAATAGCTTATTTCTTACCTTAAATACAGTAAACCCGCCTATTTGGCGGGTTTTTTGATCTTAGATCCATTAAAATTCACGACAAAATCGGATAAAAGGTTGTTTTTTATCGATAAAATGCTATTTTTGACTTAGTAAATGCCCCAAAATTATGACTCTAAGAACTAAATCCGTCCTTGGTTGGATTACTGGCTTTGCCGTAGTCGCAACTTTTTTTATTTTTTATCAGCACTCGATCGACGAGCAAGCAGGCAATGTAGATGAAATTGCTGAACTCAAGGAGCGTTATTCCGAATACATCATGAAGCATCCTTTTCGAAGTATGATGAAGTTGTCCAAGGAGGAACGAAGGGAGATAGGACTTCCGCCTAACAAATACTACGAACAAGAATGGTTGTACACCAGTGATCCGGTGTTATTACGTCCGGCTCCGGAAAAGGTGCATGCCCTACAGAAAAAATTATCCGGGAATTCGGATATGAAGGCTCCTCCGGGAGATCCATCCAATAGCTGGGAAGAACGAGGTCCCGACAACGTGGGTGGGAGAACACATACATTGATGTTTGCTCCGGGAAGTACGACCAAAGTTTTCGCTGGAAGTGTGAGCGGTGGCCTTTGGGTAAACAACGATATTACGAACGCATCATCTCAATGGACTCAGGTAAGCGGGGTTCCTGGCAACATGGCCGTCATGAGTATGACCGTGGACCCTAATGATACCGATATCATGTACATCGGTACCGGTGAAGTATATACCTGGGGAGCCGTGAATGGAAATGGAGTCTACAAATCCATCGACGGTGGAGTTACCTGGGACAATATCTATAGTGGAGGTGTTTCCTCCTCCGACAAGATCACCTATGTGCAGGACATTATAGCCTGGAACAATCCAAATACCAATCAGACAGAGATATTCTTTGGTGCCGATTCCATGGCGTATACAGAGGAGGTTGAATCGAGTTCTGCCGGGGCTGGATGGAATTGGTTGGGGACCAATACAATTGGTCTATATCATAGTACTGATGGGACAAATTTCAGTCGATTGACCGGTAGTTTGTATGAGAGCTCACCTGGAGATTATTATGCTCCCAACGATTTCGACATCGGAGCCGATGGGACTCTTTGGATGGGCACAAAATACAGTTATGATACCGGTGAAGGTGGTGGTATTATCTTCAAAAATACCGGAACCGGTTGGCAGTTTGTTCGAGACCTTGGAACCAACGGCCGTGTCGAACTAGCTTGTTCACAGCAAGACGCAAATAAGATTTATGTTCTCGCTGAAGACCGTGTCATCACTACCAATCCAGCCAAAATATATCGAACAACCAATGGATTTTCAACGGCGCCAACATTAATGGCCTACCCGAATGATGCCGATACCGGAATTACAGCTGCAGATTTCACTCGCGGCCAAAGTTTTTATGATCTCATGATAGGGGTAGATCCCAACAATGACGCTCGATTATTTGTAGGGGGAATCGACCTTTTCAGATCCACCAATTCTGGAGGTTCGTGGAATCAAGTTTCGCACTGGTACGGTGGTTTTGGATACCAGGAAGTTCATGCAGACCAACATGGAATTGCCTTTGCCAATTCAAGTCGTGTGATTTTTGGAAACGATGGAGGAGTGTTTTATTCAAACAATGCAAACGCTTCTTCGTCAGGAAGTGTGTCCATTAATTCAAGAAATAATGGCTACAATGTGACTCAATTCTATAAAGCGGCGATAAACCAACCAACTGGAACGACAAAACTTCTCGCGGGTGCCCAGGACAACGGATCACAGCTCTTCAATAATGCGGGGCCCGGTATTGGGTCTTCCATAGAAATTACTGGAGGTGATGGCTGTTGGGCATTTATCGATCAGGATAGTCAGTACATGATCTCATCCTATGTTTATAACAATTACCGATACATAACGTACGGAGGTTCCTATCTGGGAAATTTTCCTTCTGCCACGAATGATGGTGATTTTGTAAATCAATGTGGGTTGGAC
>JABDNM010000201.1 GCA_013043825.1 Flavobacteriaceae bacterium | reverse complement strand
GTCCTGAGGTTCTATTCCTAATCTGTTTATGAAATACCTTATCTTTAAGGCTCAGTTTTAAGTTTCTATTCAAAGTTATTTTTCGACAAAACTAGTTCTTATGAAACTCCGCACTTTTCTAACTCTTTTTGTTTTTAGTTCGCTTATTATCCAGTCCAGAGCGCAAGATCTTTCCAGATCGGGATGGCATATCGAAGCCAAAAACATCGACCCCAATAATTATTACGGAATTACCATGGCCAATGGTATGGTAGGACTGGTTTCCTCTCCCGATCCCATGAAAGTTAAAGATGTCGTGCTTAACGGAGTGTACGATTACTATCAACGCGGAAGGGTGAGTAATATCCTGAAAACTTTCAGCCATATGAATATGCACCTGGAAATAGATGGGAGGCGTGTTGGAAGCAAGCAAATTTCGAATTATGCACAAACCCTGAACATGCGGGACGCAAAACTTACCACTACCTTCAACGTGGGTCAAAAAGTTACCGTGAAACAGGACCTCATGTCGCTGCGAAATCTTCCCTTTACGGCCATGACCATTATTGAGATCACTGCCAAGGAACCAGTGGAGATCACCCCTGTAAACTATATTTCGGCTCCAGATCATTTAAGCGATGTTCGCAACTATTATAGTGAGATCGACCGGCCTCATGTGTTAATTCCCTTGATGACCTCGGTGGCGTTCAGTCCTGGTAAGAAAAAAGTCGCGACCTCCACGTCCTTCATTTTCCCAGAAAAACACGGCCTGGAGCCAGACATCATTCACGAGGACTGGGATTACAATATGCACCTGATGAAATTCAGAAAAAAACTGAAAGCCGGGGAAACCTATCGATTTGCTGTTGTTGGCTCCACGCTCTCATCGGTGCACAACAACGATCCGCACAATGAGGCTGAACGACTTACCATCTTCGCCAAACTTGAAGGTATTGATCGATTGGAATCCGGGCATCAAAAAGCCTGGGACGAATTGTGGAAGAGCGATATAATTATCGAAGGAGATGTAAGATCGCAACGCGCCGTACGTTCAGCCATGTACCACCTTTATTCGTTTGCCCGAAAGGGAACCGCTTATTCCCTGTCGCCCATGGGACTTTCCGGTTTGGGGTATAATGGACATGTATTCTGGGACACCGAATTATGGATGTATCCTCCATTGCTGGTTCTACAACCGCAGATCGCAAGATCATTACTGGAGTATCGATACGAACGCCTGGATGCCGCAAAGCAGAACGCATTTTCCCATGGATATGACGGAGCCATGTTCCCCTGGGAATCTGCCGAGGACGGTTCGGAGGACACTCCTGTCTGGGCGCTTACGGGACCTTTTCAACAGCACATATCAGCTACGGTGGGATGGGCATTTTGGAAATACTATCAGGTAACCGGGGATAAGGAATGGCTTGCAAACAGAGGATATCCTGTGCTCAAAGAGGTAGCTGATTTCTGGTCGAGTCGAGTAGAAAGAAATGGTCCCGGAAACTATGAGATCAACAATGTGATTGGCGCCAATGAGTGGGAGGAAAATATCGATAACAACGCATTTACCAATGGTATGGTAAAAACCGTTTTAGAATACAGTTCCCTGGCTGCTGAAGCATTGGGCAAATCCCCGAATCCCGATTGGCGACATGTGGCAGAAAATATTCCCATTTTGAAGTTTCCGGACGGCACCACCAAAGAGAATGAGAGCTATAGCGGGGTTATGATCAAACAAGCCGATGTAAACCTGTTGTCTTATCCCTTGAAAATAGTAACTGCCCGTGGCGATATCCTGAAAGATCTGAACTACTACGAGCCAAGGCTTGCACCAGATGGCCCGGCCATGGGTGGAGCAATACTTGCAGTGCTTTACGCTCGTTTGGGGCAGCCTGAAAAAGCCTTCAATATGTTTGAAAAAAGTTACCAGCCTAACGAAGTACCACCTTTTGGAGTGGTCGCAGAGACCGCCGGTGGCACCAATCCGTATTTCGCAACAGGCGCGGGAGGCATGTTGCAATCGGTATTGTTTGGAATAGGAGGGCTGGATATTACACCCATTGGGGTAATCCAACTGGAGACGCAATTGCCCAGGGCCTGGAGATCACTAAAAATGACTGGCATAGGCAAAGACGAAAAGACCTTCGAAAGAAAATAACCATGACCACCTTTCAGATAGAACATTTGGACCATGTGGCGATCCGAGTCAAGGACCTGGTGATCTCCGCAAAATGGTACCAGGATGTACTGGGATTGACCCGCTATGACGTTCCTGAATGGGGGCAATTTCCCATTTTTATGATGGCGGGGACGACAGGCCTTGCACTTTTCCCGGCAAAATTAGGCGATCCGGAATTTGACCGGCAATCACGAAATGTGAAGATCGATCATTTCGCCTTTAATGTGACTAACGAAAATTTTGAACAGGCAAAAACCCGGTATGAGGAATTGGGTATTCACTATCAGTTTCAGGATCATTTTTACTTCCATTCTATCTATACCCCGGATCCTGACGGACATACCGTTGAATTGACTACCCTGGTCAAAGAGCGAGCTTCTTTTTATGAGGACTTGAAAGCATGAACCAGGCAAATTTCATCGTAAGAAACGCTAGACCCGAAGAATTTTCGAAGCTAGGATCTTTGATGGTGGCGGTTTATTCCGAATTAGCAGGTTTTCCCAGCCCTGAAGAACAACCAAATTACTACGATTTGCTACGGAATATTGGCAAGTTCACTGAAAAACCCAATACCGAACTGCTGGTTGCTGTGAACGAATTTAGTGAGCTTGGCGGTGGCCTGGTTTACTTCAGCGATATGAAATACTATGGCTCGGGAGGTATTGCTCCCCAGCAGAAAAATGCTTCCGGGTTTCGACTGCTTGCCATAGATCCGAAATTCCGCGGTAAGGGACTGGCAAAATTATTGACCCAGGAGTGCATTGACAGGGCGCAAGAAGATGGTAATTCCGAAGTGATCATCCATACTACTGGAGCCATGCAAATAGCTTGGAAGATGTATGAGAAGTTCGGTTTCGAGCGTTCGCCAGACCTTGATTTCTTACAGCAGGATCTACCGGTTTATGGCTTTAGGTTAAAACTGGGATAAATCCTGGCCGATATGTATCTTTAATAGCAACTAAACCCAATGGAATTATGACAACGATAAACATTTATCTCACATTCAATGGCAACTGTGAAGAAGCCTTCAATTATTATAAATCGGTATTTGGAAATGAGTTTGTAATGATGAGTCGCTTCAAGGAAATGCCACCACAGGAAGGAATGACCTTGCGTAAGGAAGAAGAAGACCTTGTGATGCATGTCACGCTGCCAATTGGTGGCGGAACGGTTTTAATGGGCAGTGACACCGGAGGCGAGTGGGCCTCCAATTATAAGCAGGGAACAAACTTTTCCATATCGGTAGGCACCGATTCCAAGGATGAGGCCAACCGTATCTTCGGCGATCTTTCCAAGGGTGGAACGGTGGTCATGCCTATGGAGAATACTTTCTGGGGATCTTACTTCGGAATGCTCACCGATCAATTCGGGATCCAATGGATGGTGAGTTTTGGGACTGAGACCAAGGAAAAGTAAGCACAAAAAAACTCCTTCAGGAACCTGAAGGAGTTATATAAATATTTTTTAAATCAACTACTTTAACGTAGCGACGTGCTTGGCCAAACCAGATTTCAAGTTGGCCGCCTTATTTGCGTGGATCACGTTATTCTTGGCTAACTTGTCCAACATGGACGCAACTTCAGGAAAGAACTTTTCAGCCTCCTTCTTCTTGGTCATATCCTTGAGTTTCTTCATAGCGTTACGCGTTGTCTTATGCTGATAACGGTTGCGCAAACGCTTGGTTTCGCTATTTCTAATTCTTTTTAAAGCTGACTTATGATTCGCCATGATCTTATTCTTAAAATGTTTTGTAGCCCATAGGAGAATCGAACTCCTGTTTCAAGGATGAAAACCTTGCGTCCTAACCACTAGACGAATGGGCCAATTGTTTCAAATTACACGCCTGTAGGACTTCCAAATGAATTTATGCTATTCAGGCGGGTGCAAAAATACAACTATTTTTCAATGGAGCAAGTGCTGGTTTGAATTTTTCGGAATATTTTAGTATGCCTTCGCAAACAACACTTTTCGCGCACTTGATTTACCAGTTACCATGCACTTTCCAGGCTCATTATCATCATCCAAAGGAATGCATCGAATCGTTGCTTTTGTTTCATTTTTTACCCGATCTTCAGTCTCAGTTGTACCATCCCAGTGAGCCGCTATAAATCCACCCTTTGTCTCAAGCACCTCTTTGAATTCATCATAGGTTGATACCGCAGTAGTGTGTTCCTTCCGGAAACCAAAGGCTTTTGAGTAAAGGTTCTTCTGAATCTCATCCATCAACCCTGCAATTTTTTCAACAGCTTCCTCCTTTTTAATCAATTCCTTACTAAGAGTATCCCGTCTCGCTATCTCAACCGTGCCATTGGCCACGTCCTTCGGTCCAATAGCGATTCGAACAGGTACTCCTTTCAACTCGTACTCATTGAATTTCCAGCCGGGTTTATGCGTATCCCTGTCGTCGAATTTTACACGAATTCCCTTTGCCCTTAAGTCGGTGATCAACGACCTTGCCACTTCACTAGCTGCCGCCAGCTCCTCTTCACTTTTGTAAATAGGAACGATCACCACCTGGTCTGGAGCCAGGTTAGGAGGTAAAACCAACCCATTATCATCGCTATGGGTCATGATCAAGGCACCCATCAATCTTGTAGATACTCCCCAGGAAGTGGCCCAAACGTAGTCCTGTTTTCCTTCTTTGGTGGTAAACTTAACATCGAAAGCCTTTGCAAAGTTCTGTCCCAGGAAGTGAGACGTGCCCGCCTGAAGTGCTTTACCATCCTGCATCAGGGCTTCAATGCAATAGGTCTCTAAGGCACCTGCAAACCGCTCGCTTTCTGTTTTAACTCCTTTTATCACTGGTACGGCCATGTAGTTCTCGACAAAGTCGGCGTAGACATGCATCATTTGTTCAGCCTCGGCGATGGCTTCCTCACGAGTTGCATGGGCCGTATGACCTTCCTGCCAAAGGAATTCGGTGGTTCTCAGGAACAACCGCGTGCGCATTTCCCATCTTACTACATTCGCCCATTGGTTGACCAGGATGGGTAGGTCACGATAGGATTGCACCCATTTGCGATATGTATCCCAGATGATGGTTTCTGAAGTGGGACGGACGATCAACTCTTCTTCCAATTTGGCTTCCGGGTCGACTACGATCCCGCTGCCGTCCTCGGCGTTTTTCAAACGGTAGTGTGTGACAACGGCGCACTCCTTGGCAAATCCATCCACATGACTGGCTTCTTTGCTGAAATATGACTTCGGAATGAAAAGAGGAAAATAGGCGTTCTGATGTCCGGTTTCTTTAAACATACGATCCAATTCGGCCTGCATCCGTTCCCAAATGGCAAAACCGTATGGTTTGATCACCATGCAGCCCCGAACTCCCGAGTTTTCCGCCATGTCGGCTTTGATCACCAATTCATTATACCATTTGGAGTAATCCTCGCTACGCGTTGTTAAGTTCTTTGCCATGTTAGGGTTTTTGGCACAAATGTTGTGGCTATGTTAAATATTATTTGTTCTCGGCAAAACTAGTTATTTTTATGAAGTCCAACAATTTTAAAC
>JABDNM010000017.1 GCA_013043825.1 Flavobacteriaceae bacterium | reverse complement strand
GTTTTGTACTGTCGAATATTTTATTTCTGAATTGTCCAGAGCGATCAATTCCACTACGGCGGCGTGCAATTGATTTTCGTCCCGTGATGGAGCGGTACAGCCTTCCAAATAGCTAACATAACTACCTTCATCGGCGATCACCAGGGTACGCTCAAACTGACCCGTCCCGGCCTGGTTGATCCTGAAGTAGGTGGATAGTTCCATGGGGCAGCGTACGCCCTTCGGAATATAACAAAACGAACCATCACTAAAGACGGCGCTGTTCAAGGCCGCGTAAAAATTATCTCTTTGAGGAACCACGGTTCCAATGTGTTTCTTGACCAGTTCGGGATGTTCCTTGATCGCTTCGGAAATGGAGCAGAAAATAATCCCCTTTTCGGCTAATGTCTTTTTAAAAGTAGTCGCCACCGAAACCGAATCCATAACAATATCCACTGCGACACCGGCCAACTTCTTTTGCTCTTCCAGTGAAATACCAAGTCGCTTGAAGGTATCCAGCAATTCGGGGTCTACTTCGTCAATACTGTCATATTTTGGTTTGTTCGAAGGTGCCGAATAATAGGAAATATTCTGAAAATTGGGCTTCTCATAGGTCACGTTGGCCCACTCCGGCTCTTCCATTTGCTGCCAGGCACGAAAAGCTTCAAGCCGCCACTCCGTCATCCATTCCGGTTCGTCCTTCTTTTTGGAGATCGCTTTCACGATATCCTCATTGAGGCCCACAGGAAAAGTTTCAGATTCTATATCGGTATAGAAGCCGTACTCGTATTCCTTGGTTTCGAGTTCCTTCTTTAAATCGTCTTCAGTAAATTTTCCCATAGTTCTTTTCTTCGCCACTATTTATAGTGAAAAACTCTCGCCACAGCCGCATGTTCTGTTAGCATTTGGATTATTAAATACAAATCCTTTTCCATTCAGTCCTCCGCTATATTCCAGGATAGTCCCAACCAGATAAAGGAAGCTTTTTTTGTCCACGACGATCTTCACGCTATTATCTTCAAACATTTTGTCGTTTTCCTGCTGTTTATGGTCAAAATCGAGTTCGTAGGACAGACCGGAACAACCCCCGCTTTTCACACCTACGCGAACGAAATCCTTGTCAACGTCAAAACCGCCTTCGGCCATGAGCTGAGATATCTTTGTTCTTGCGATGTCACTAACCTTTATCATCTATATAGATTTGTTCTAAATTAGGACTGCAAATATACTGCAAATGCCAATTTAAACCATGTTAAGAGCACATTTATCGTTTATGGAGCGATAGTTTTAGCTAATAATTAACAACTCCCAAAAATTGGCGAAGATTATTTCAGAATAAAAAAGAAGAAGAATTTATTCCTGAAAATCGGGATTATTAATAAAGCTTGGGTCCGAAAGCGTGAGCAGGAAGGCCTTGAGGTCTATCTTATCTTCTTCGGAAAGCTGAACGCCTCCCTCTGCCACTTTCTTCATAAGCGGATCGATGGTTTCTGAAAAGACCAACCCTTCACTGTAATGGTTAATGACCTCTTCCAAGGTCTCGAAACGACCGTCATGCATATATGGTGCGGTATAAGCCAGATTTCGGAGCGTCCCCGTTTTGAACAATCCAAACTCTCTGGGGTCTCCGGTCACTCCACCCAATCCACGATCGGTAAAGGTCTCGTCCAGGCCATTGTTGTGGAACCCATTGTCTGTCCATAATGGATTGGCAGGGAGTCCATGGCAGTGAAAACAGTCGCCTCGGCCTTCATCAAGAAATACTTCCAGGCCATTGGCTTCGGATTCTGTAAGCTGGGCTTCGCCCATGAGGAATTTATCGAATTTTGAATTTCCCGAAATAAGCGTTCTTAAGAATTGGGCAATGGCCTTACTTACATTCACCGAATCGACCGTTGAAGTTCCAAAGGCTCTTTCAAAGAGTTCGGGGTATTCACTCGACTCCTGGAGGGTATTTTCCACATTGGGCCAGGTATTGTTCATCTCGATGGGATTGGTTACCGGCTCAAATATCTGCGCTTCAAGAGATTCGGCCCGTCCATCCCAAAAGAACTTTTCGTTGTAATTAAAGGCCAGGTTGTGAAGCGGCATCGAATTTCTAGTGCCCACAGACCCATCTATACCCACACTAAAGCGTCTGGGGTCGGTAAAGGCATTCTCGGGCCTGTGGCAGTCCGCACACGCCTGGGTGCCATCTAATGATAACGCCGGATCGAAAAATAATTTCTTACCCAGTGCAATTCCTTCTTCTGTAAGCGGGTTGTCATCCGGGATCACCGGAGGTGGAATACGCTCAACGAATAACTGCGGAATATCTAAAGTTGTCGGAGTTGCAATGTATCCATCGTTACCAATTGTTACACTATCTGTATTACAGGAAATCGTAAACAGAATCAGGGAAAAAAGGGTAAAAGCAACTTTTAGTTTCATAGGTATTGGTTTCTACTGACCGTTACCGGTAACTGCTCCAAGGCTGAATACGGTCTGGCCATTTTCGAACATCATGATCTGCGCATCGTAGTTGGGCATTAGTACCGTATAAAGTACATTAAGATCCCATAAGTTCGGGTTTCTGTACCATTCGGCCACGTTCATTTTAACTTCGATATTGGTGCCTTCGGTAATATTGATGATTCCAAGATCCACTTCGATCGAAGTGTCCATTGTGATCAATGGATTGGTTCCTGGCATTGCCGCTCTAATATTGTGATACTGATAGGCAACGTCATCGCCCATGTTATTGGTATACATTCCTTCCATTCGCATAAAGTGGTAGCCGCCGCCTAAAGCAACAGGGACACCCCAGCCAACACCGTCGGCAACGTTCAAGTCTAGATAAACACCATCCTGGTTATCCTCATCATC
>JABDNM010000200.1 GCA_013043825.1 Flavobacteriaceae bacterium | reverse complement strand
GTTCTTACCTATGCTGTAAGCGGCTACACCTATTACGATCCCGAGGTATGGGATGGTTTGGACGGATTTATCCTCTGGGACCGGGAAACAGAAAGCTTGTGGTGGCCTTTGATCGATCGCGCAGTATCCGGGAAGCTGAAAGGGGTTCGCCTGCAAAAGTTAGAAAACATGTATTGGCAGGACACCCGTTGGGAAGTGATTAAAGATAAATTTCCCAATGCCAGGGTGATGATATCTGGGCAAGATTATAGCCGTCCGAAAAGCTGGAAAAAATACAAGGATGTGAGCGAGATCATCAGGAACTTTTCCAACTAATAGGAAGCAATCTTTAACAAACTATAGAGAATCGGGGGTTATAAAATCCCTATCTTTCCGTTGCTTCAATCCATCCATTGACCCGCTTCACTTGTGCCATTGCTTTTTTCGAATGACACAGCTTACATCGACCCGCATCCAGTCCATCGACCTGCTGCGAGGGGTAGTCATGGTTCTAATGGCCCTGGATCATGTGCGGGATTATTTTCACCTGGGGGGAATGGCAACAGATCCAACAGATCTGGAAACTACTACGCCGCTGCTTTTTTTCACCCGGTTCATCACCCACTTTTGTGCTCCAGTCTTCGTTTTCCTGGCTGGTACTTCAGCTTTTCTATACGGCAGGAAAAAGACCCGGGGACAATTGGCCCATTTTCTCTTCACACGTGGATTGTGGCTTATTGTTATAGAGATTACCGTAAATACTTTTTTCTGGTGGTTCGATCCGGCTTTTGGTTTTATCAATTTGCAAGTTCTCTGGGCGATCGGTTTATGCATGATTGTGCTGGCTGGATTGGTTTACCTGCCAAAACGAATCATCCTGGTCATAGGCCTTGTTTTGATCTTCGGACACAATCTATTGGACGGTATTACAGCACCGGGAGGTAATATCCAATCCGGGATCTGGTACGCACTTCATCAAATGGGCTTTGTCACCATTGCCGGCAGGTGGGTGAGTTTCTCATACCCCATATTACCCTGGATCGGTGTCATTGCCACCGGCTATGTTTTCGGAAATTTATACGGTGAGCAGTTCGGTGAGGGGCGAAGAAAGAAATGGTTATCTCGAATGGGCATCGTATCCATTGCTCTGTTTGTCCTTTTAAGGGGATTAAACCTGTATGGAGATCTGGTTCCGTGGTCGATTCAAAAAGACGCTACTTTAACCATCATTTCATTTTTTAATGTAACCAAATATCCACCATCACTAGCCTTCCTTCTTATCACCCTGGGGCCGGCCTTTTTATTCCTGGCCACCGCAGAAAATATTCGGAACAGGGTATCGAACTTCTTATTGGTATTCGGGAGGGTGCCTTTCTTTTACTATCTCTTACATATCCTGGTGATCCACTTAGGCGCCATCCTAGGATTGATCATCACGGGAAACGATTGGAAAATTATGATCCTGGATCAGGATGTGTTCTCAGGTTCAGAATTGGGGTCGTACGGATACCCGTTAAGTGTGGTATATTTGGTATGGATAGCCGTGGTATTTATCACCTATCCCTTCTGTAAGAAATACATGATTTACAAGGCAAATAACAAACATAAAAAATGGTTAAGCTACTTATGAATTCCTTGCGCCCATACTATTTTGTTTTATTAATTTTTTTCTTCGGAAGTTGTGACTCGAAACCTGCTTTGCCAGATCCTCTGGCTGCAGGATGGGAAGGAAAGACTGTCTGTGAAGAACTCATCAACAGCGATGAATTGCGGGTCTTGCGATGTACCTTTCCACCAGGAGTGGGACACGAAAAACACTACCATGCGCCTCATTTTGGCTACACCTTGTCCGGGAGCAAGTTCAGAATAAAAGATACCACCGGCACCAGGGAAGTCAACGTACCCTCCGGAACTGAGTTCTATAACGAGGAGATAAGCGAACACGAGGTGCTGAACATTGGGGACAGCACGGCCGTTTTTTTAATCATTGAACCAAAATAATCCTTATGAAATTCAACCTTGATAAAGCGATAAGCGTACTTGATAGAACCCCGCTAGTGCTCCGTGAATTACTCCATGGACTCTCTTCCGAATGGACCCATCAAAACGAAGGTGGTGATAGCTGGAGTGCCTACGATATCATTGGGCATTTGGTGCATGGAGAGAAAACCGACTGGATGCCGCGGCTGGAAATTGTTTTGAGCGAAGGAGCACCCAAAACCTTCGAACCTTACGATCGGTTTGCACAATTCGAGATGAGCAAAGGAAAATCTTTGGAAAACCTATTGGATGAATTCGAATCTCTTCGGAAGGCCAACCTTGAACATCTCCGCTCTAAGAACCTAACTCAAGGAGACCTGCAACGGGAGGGTATCCACCCGGAGCTGGGACCTGTTAAATTAAATGAGATGCTTTCTGCCTGGGTGGTTCATGACCTGGGGCATATCGCCCAGGTATCCCGGGTGATGGCCAAACAGTACAAGGACGAAGTTGGTCCCTGGCCCAAATACCTCACCATATTAAATTATCTCCCAAAAGAATGAGGCTTGTTCTAATTATTGGGTTCCTTGTTTTATTAGGATGTAAGGATCGGCCTTCAGCCACCATGCTTAATAATGGAGAACCTATAGCACCAAAAACTAACGAAGTGTCATTGGTAGTGCTGGGAACAGTTCAGGACGCAGGATCCCCGCATATTGCGTGTACGCGATCTTGTTGCGCCGAGCTATTTGCGAATCCCGACCCGCGAAGAAAAGTTGTTTCCCTGGGAATTATCGATACCGAAAACGACCAAAAATTCCTGTTTGAGGCAACCCCCGACCTGCCAAGCCAACTGAAGGCCCTGGCCCAACTAGCTCCCTCAGCAAAAGAAATGCCCGATGGAATTTTTCTGACCCATGCTCATATTGGACATTACAGCGGCCTCATGTATCTGGGCAAAGAAGCCGTTAATTCAAACCGAGTCCCTGTATATGTCATGCCGAGAATGCACTCCTACCTGGAAAGCAATGGTCCCTGGAGTCAGTTGGTGCATTTGAACAATATCGCATTAAAGCCAATGAAAGATTCGGTGGCCATCGAACTTACTTCCAATGTGACCGTCATTCCGTTCAGGGTTCCCCACCGGGATGAATATTCGGAAACGGTGGGTTATAAAATCGTTGGGCCAGAGAAAACCGTTCTCTTTATCCCCGATATTGACAAATGGGAGCAGTGGGATGTTGAGATCGTTCAAGCTATTTCTGAAGTAGACTATGCTTTTCTGGATGCAACTTTCTACGATGGAATAGAGATCGATTCCCGAGATATTTCAGAAATACCTCATCCCTTCGTGATCGAAAGTATGGAGTTGTTCAAAGATCTCCCGTGGACCGAAAAAAGTAAAATTCATTTTATCCATTTCAATCATACCAATCCGCTGCTAAACCATGAAAGTAAGGCATATAAGAAGGTGGTAGACAATGGGTTTAAAGTGGCTACCTACTATGATCTTCTGTCACTGTAAGACATGAATAATGACTTTTTTTCTAGAGTTGAAGGTGAGCACTATTCCTCTTCCGATGATTTTCCATTGCCAAAATGCTGGCGTTCAAGTTCGGCTTGAAACTCTTCCATCACTGGTTTCACAGTACTGTCGGGAAGATCGGCAATACGAATGTACATCAATCCGTCCACGGCATTATTGAAGAGTGGGTCTACATTGAAAGCAACCACCTTGGCGTTTTGTTTGATGTATTTCTTTATTAAGACCGGGAGACGCAAGGAGCCGGGCTCCACCTCTTCGATAAGCTTGTCGAATTTATTCAGATCGGCTTCGCTTTCGTCGAAGATAAAATCTTTGTCGGCATCCTTTAATTTTACCTTGAATTCTTTCTTCGGGTTTATGTACTGTGCCACATAGGGATCGTAGTAATTGGACTTCATGAACTCGATCATCAAACTCTTACTGAATTCTGAAAACTGGTTGCTTATACTCACCCCGCCTATCAGGTATTTGTGTTCCGGGAAGCGCAAAGTGGTATGAACGATCCCCTTCCAAAGTAAAAACAAGGGCATGGGACGCTGCTGGTAGTCCTTGATGATAAAAGCCCGGCCCATTTCGATCGACTTGCTCATCATGTCGTATAATTCAGGTTCGAAACGGAAGAGGCTCTGTAGGTAAAATCCATCGATACCATGCTCCGGGTAGATTTTCTGTCCTAAACCCATGCGGTAGGCACCTGCTATCTTTTTAGCATCGCTATCCCATAAGAACATGTGGTGATAATAGGAATCATACTCGTCCAGGTCTGTGGCCTGGTTGGTTCCCTCCCCCACGGCCCGAAAGGTGATCTCTCTCAATCGTCCAATTTCCTGCAGAATGTTTGGAATTAACTGTGCAGGAGTTAAAAATACTTCGTAATTCTTACTCATGAGCAGACGCTTACCTTCCTGGTCGAGGATTTCAAGTTCTGCTTCCATGGCTTCCACAGAGATCGGCCCGGCGATCTTCTTTGGCGACTTCGGAATTTTAATGGTTTTAGGTATATTCTCGAGTAATTTTTTCTTCTGAAATGGGTTGGAAAGTACATAGGTCTTCTTCCGAAGGAATTCGGTGAACTCATCCAGTGACTCATGTTCCTGTTGATCGTTCAACTGAATGGGATTCCCTATTCTCACCTTGATCAATCGCTCTTTCTGCGTTAATAATTCACTAGGCAATTTAGCTGTCCTGAAGGTGTCATTCATCTTTGCCAGTCGGTAGAACAATTTGCTGTTCTTTGCATGGAAATAGATGGGAACTACCGGGACCTGTGCTTTCTTTACGAGTTTCATGGCGGCAACTTCCCAGGGTTTGTCAACCAATAATTTATCATCCCGATACGTCGAAACTTCTCCAGCAGGAAATATCCCCAATGAATGTCCGTCACGTAAATGTTGAAGGGCTTGCTTAAATCCAAGGATACTGCTTTTGGCATCCTTATGCGATTCGAAGGGATTTACCGGCATCACATACGGTTTAAGCGGTTCAATTCGGTGTAATAGGAAATTAGCGATGATCTTGAAATCCGGTCGGTGCTCTAACAACAACTTCAGAAGTAAAATCCCGTCGATGCCACCCAGCGGATGATTTGAGATGGTGATAAACGGACCGGTTTTAGGGATTCGTTTCAGGTCTTCTTCCGGGATCTCGAACCGGATCTCGAACTCGTCCAGCAAAGCGTTCATAAACTTGAGGTCGCTTAAATGCTTGTGCTTGTTATAGATCTTGTTCATGGTGGAGATCTTAAGCACTTTCATCAAGAGCCAGCCCATAGAGGTCCCCAGGATACCGAATTTATCGACTTTGATGGCTTTGGCGACTTCTTTGGCAGTGACAAGACCCATGTGAGGAGATTGATTAGTTGTTAACAAAGATAGGGAAAGCGATCCATATCATTCCTGCACCACCAGCTGCACGGTGTCGCTACTTTCCTGTCTTAAAAGTACCTTTTTGTTTTGAATAAGATCCTTGATCTCTTTGGGTTTGGAATGCCGAATCGTGTAGAGTGTAACACCTTCGAAGAAAGTTACGTTGAAGTTGGACCTAAGCTTCCGTAACAACGGTTGCAGGTTGCCGTATTTATCATCCACACACACCGAAAAGCTAATGGCCGAATTCTGGATCATTTCAACCTTCATTTTAAACCTATGAAGCAGGTTGAATACATCCCTGAAATTATCTTCCATCATAAAACTAAAATCCAGGGACGAAAGCGAAATAAGCACCTGGTCCTTCCGCAGAATAAAACAAGATATCATAGGATCGAGGGTCACACCCTTGCCCACGCAAGTCCCGGGTTCGGTTGGATTCATAAAGGACTTCACATAAAGCGGTATTTCCTTCCGCTGCAAGGGTTGAAGTGTTTTAGGATGGATCACCGATGCTCCGTAAAATGCCAGTTCAATGGCCACCCTATACGATATGTGATTGAGCAAAGTAGTCTCTTTGAAGTGGCGGGGATCTGCATTCAGAATTCCCGGAACGTCCTTCCAGATCGTAACACTTTCGGCATTCAAGCAGTAAGCGAAAACTGCGGCCGTGTAATCACTTCCTTCCCTGCCAAGAGTGGTCGTAAAATTATTGGTATCCTCTGCTCCCAGGAATACCTGGGTAACGGTCAATCCGGTGGAGCTCACCATTGCTGTAATAGATCGCTGCGTACTCTCCCAATCTACCTTGGCATCGCGATAGTCCTCATTGGTGGCAATGCATTTTCTCACATCCAGGTAGCTGTTTTTTATATGAATTGAATCCAGGTAGTCGGAAATAATTCGGGAGGAAAGCAACTCCCCAAAACTCACCACCTGGTCGTACACAAATGAGTGATTGGTGGAGCGATTGGAGTCCAGAAAATGAGTCAGGTCCCCAAACAAAGACTGTACGCTTTTAAAGACGGGATGTGTAGTGGTGTCGAATAGATCATTCAAGATTTGAAGGTGGAAATGGTAGATCTCACTTTGAAGCTGTTTATAGCCGTTTTCTCCGGAAAAATATGCCCGAACCAATCCTTCCAGGGCATTGGTCATTTTACCCATGGCCGAGACCACCACCACCAGGTTGTCCTCATCCATTTGTTTGAGCACCCGGGCCAGGTTCTTAACACCTTCAGCATCCTTCACCGATGCCCCTCCAAATTTTAATACTTTCATATAAAATGTACTATTGCCCTTTCGATCCGTTTTCTAAAAAGTCGTTCAGTGATTCCTTGTCCATTTCCACCTGCCACCACTCGTCCATGATTGTGGCTCCCGTGCGTTCATAAAATTTTTTGGCCCCTTCATTCCATCCCAGCACCACCCAATTTACTCTATTTGCATGAGTTTCGCGAGCATATTCCATCACTCGTTCATAGAGTGCCATCCCAATACCTTTACTTCGGTAGACATCTTCAACAATGAGATCTTCCAGATGCAATGTTTTACCTACCCAGGTCGAAAACCGAAAGTAAACCAATGCCATCCCGGCTATCTTTCCATCGTATTCCGCAACAAAGCAGTGAAACATGGGTGCATCCCCAAAGCCATTATCAACCAGGTCACGAACCTGGATCTTCACCGCATTGGGTTCTTTTTCGAAGACAGCCAGCTCGTTGATAAGTTCAAGCACCCGAGGCATGTCGGTTGGAATTGCAGAACGAATTATGGGCTTCATACGGGTTGATTTCGGTGACAAATATCGGTTCAAATTTCTTAAAAAAGTCGATATTTGCATGAAAATCCAGACATTTTACCCTATGCCCACCCGGAACCAGTCCCTTGGAGAATTTATCATCGAGAACCAGAATGAGTTTAAATATTCATCGGGAGAATTATCAAGATTGATCAATTCCATCAGGCTGGCGGCCAAGGTGGTGAACCATGAGGTCAATAAAGCAGGTCTGGTGGACATACTGGGCGCCGCCGGCGACACCAATGTTCAGGGGGAGGACCAGCAAAAACTGGATGTCTACGCGAATGAGGCTTTTATTAAAGGCCTCACCAACAGGGAGATCGTTTGCGGAATCGCCAGTGAAGAAGAAGACCATTTTATCACAATTAAAGGCAGGAATGAGCAAAACGATAACAAATATGTGGTTTTAATCGATCCTTTGGATGGCTCTTCCAATATCGATGTAAACGTTTCGGTAGGTACGATTTTTTCGGTTTATCGCAGAGTGACCCCTCCGGGAACCCCGGTGACCCTGGACGATTTTCTGCAGCCAGGAAACAAGCAAGTAGCGGCAGGATATATCATCTATGGTACATCTACCATGATTGTTTATACCACCGGACACGGAGTGAACGGGTTTACGTTGAATCCGGCCATTGGGACCTACTATCTGTCACATCCCAATATGCAATTTCCAAGGACCGGATTGATCTATTCGGTGAACGAAGGGAACTATGTCCATTTCCCGCAAGGGGTGAAAGATTACATCAAATATTGCCAGGCTGAAGAGGGAGACCGGCCCTATACCTCTCGATATATTGGTTCCCTGGTGAGTGATTTCCATCGTAACATGATCAAGGGTGGGATTTACATCTATCCCAATACTGCCAAGGACCCGGATGGGAAGCTTCGCCTGCTGTATGAATGTAATCCTATGGCTTTCATCGCAGAGCAGGCAGGTGGAAAAGCGAGCAACGGCTTTCAACGCATCATGGACATCGAACCATCCAAATTACACCAACGGGTTCCTTTTTTCTGCGGAAGTCTTGAAATGGTGGAGAAAGCTGAATCCTTTATGCAGAAAGCCTGATTGGTCAAAATCACTCCTATTAGGCTTTTTTTCTTACTTTTAGTCAATAAAGTACAACAACCCACCAATGGCAAAGAAAAACACAACCTCTGCAGAAAACCCCCCCATGGATTCTTCTTCCAAAATAGAAACCATCAAAAACCTCATCTTTGGTGAGAACATTGAACAGTACGACAGTGAATTCGACAAGATCCGAAAGGAGATCGAAAAGAAGAAAAAAACATTGGACGACTACGTCGATGAAGTTCGAAATGAACTCATGCAATCCATCGATTCCTTGAGTACCGATGTCAATATTCGAATCACCGATCTCGAAGACAGCCTGCAGGCCAAAACCGATGCGATCGCCGAAGACAAAGTTGACAGAAAACAACTGGGCAAACTTCTTATTAGTTTAGGGGAAAAGATCGGTTCCTAAGTTTAAAATCTAATCAAGGTGAAAGATCAAGACGACAAGCTACAATTGTTGCGTGAGATCCTGTTGGTAGACGACCGGGAGGTAGCGCACGCTGTAGTGCAGCGCGTTGAGAAGATCACCGAAACGCTTGAAAAAAGGGAGAAACTATCGGAAAAAGTAGACCCCATCATCAAAGAACGTCTGGACCGATTTGTAGCAGAAATTCCGGTTTCACTTGGACCTGTGATCACTCAAACCCTGGAGGAACAGATCCGGAATAGTAAGGACCAGGTTGTGGAAGCACTCTATCCTATCATGGGTAAAATGATCAAACGTTATATCCAAAATGAGATCAAAATGCTTTCAGAAAACATAAATAAAAAAGTGAACAACACCTTCTCACCACAGGGGATCAAGCGCAAGTTTAGAGCTATTTTTTCAGGTGTCAAGGAAAGCGATCTTATCCTCAGTGAATCGAATCCTGCGGTGATCAATGAGATTTTCGTCATCCAGAAGGGATCCGGTATACTGTTGGGGAACCATAGTAAAACAGAGACGCTAGACAAAGATATGGTCTCGGGGATGCTTACGGCCATAAAGAGCTTTGTGGAGGACGCATTTTCCGGTGGGTCACAAAACCTGGAAGCGATCGAGTATGAATTGTACAACATTCATATTCAAAACTTCTTCAGTTACTACATCGCTGTAGTAGTTTCTGGGAATTACACACGCTCCTTTGAAAGTAAGTTAGAAAATAAATTATTAAAACTATCACAAAAACTCTCTCCCAAGGTTTCAACTCTCACCAGAGAAGAAATCGATTCGTTTTTGGAAGTTTTCTTTAAGAAATGGAAATAACCAAAAAGGTTGTCCTACTCGGGCGATACGGAGTGGGCAAATCATCCATCGCGCGACGTTATTTGTTGGATATATTCGAAAAAGATTATCTGCCAACGCTGGGTGTTCAGATCAAGAAAAAAATAATTGATCTGCCCAACGGAACTCAGTTGTCCATGATAATTTGGGACTTGGAAGGATTTGCTTCGGTTTCCAAAACCAGGGCTTCCTACCTTTTAGGCTCGAATGCATTTATCTATGTCTTTGATGTTTCTCGTCCTTTTACATACGGTGGGCTGGGTGAAGAACTGAACTATATGAAGACCCATTTTCCTTTGGTGGAAATTAAGTTGGTTGGGAACAAGATCGATTTGGGCGATACTGAAGAGGCGAGTTCCCACTTAAAAGCTACAGGCATTCAAATCGAACACTTCGTAAGTGCTAAAACCGGAGAGGGAATTCAGAATTTGTTCCAGAGCCTGACCAAATCCTTGATACCATGAGTGAGCAGAATACTTTTTTCTCTAAAAGAATACAAGAGATTCATGCCAAGCCCAATGGTGAGCTCACGCATAGCAGCAATTCAATCTTCCCACTCAAGATGAGCGACAACCTCTACAAATTGCATCCTTTCTTCGAAAGTTTGGAATATGAATTTCGAAATGGCATTGGTATCCAGAGTAGCCTGGCCTTTCCGTGTGTTCAACTTGAAATGAATGGCAAGGAAGCCATTTGCGACATTACCATAAAGATGGAGCGTGGTTTTTTAGCCGTCTTGCTTTTCGATTATTCAAAACACTACGAGCATTTGCATGAAGCCGCCCAAGAAAAGAAGTCTTCTATGTTAAGCGAACAGGAGCATGAATTGCGATTAAAGCATTTGGAGGAAAAGAAAGCTTATTTGGGATTCATGCGGGCCAGACTCGATAACAGCCTGATCGTGGAGATGGAGGAAATGGTCCATAAAATTCAACTGTTGAAAAAAACCGATCTCACCCCGGAGCAGCGAGAATTGTTCGATGATGTAGAAAAAACAATCGGAAGTTTTCATTTGAGGGCGATCCAAATACGTGAGGAATTAAATTTTGACTTCGATAGCTGAGGTTTATTGTTTTCGATGTAAAACAATAATTCTCCACGATTTACAAGTAATGAAGGCCGTAAATGAATATCTTTACGCGCGATAAGTGAAATCGAATGAGTTTAGCAAAAAAAGTAGTCCTTTTAGGTCATTTTGGGGTAGGAAAGACCAGTTTACTTCGTCGGTATGTAGATGAGGCATTTAGTGAGGAATATCTTGTTACGGTTGGAGTACACGTAAAGAAGAAAGACGTGCTTGTAGATGGAAATGAAATGTCTCTGATAATCTGGGATATTGAAGGAAATACTTCCATCGACAAAGCCAGGAATTCCTATCTGCTGGGAACTCATGGGTTCATCTACGTATTTGATATCACCCGACCTGAATCCTACGAATCCATACAGGGCGAACTGGACTATCTCGAAAAACATTTCAAAGGAGTCCCGGTTTGCAAGGTTGGAAACAAGGCAGATCTCTTCACCCAGGAATTCTCCGAGTCCTTCTTCAAAGATGAGCCATTTAACGGATGTATTTTTACCAGTGCTAAAACAGGTGATAAAGTGAATGAGTTATTTGCCGAAATAGCAACAAACATGCTGTAGGATGAGTGAAACGATTTTAAAAACCGAATTCATTGACCATAAAATTCAGCAAGTTGAAATCTCCGATGAGGGCACCGTGATCTCAAGTGACGATGCTATATTCGCTTTAAAAAATGGTAATCCAATTAGCGATCTCCATCCATTTTTTGAGGGCATTCAACAAATCCTGCCTACCATCACACACCACATCACTTTTCCTTGTGTTAACGTTGAAATAGGTAAAGAATCGAAGATCATCGATATCGAAATGATAAGAAGGAAGTCAAAGCTATTCATGCTACTCTTCGATTTTACACCGCACTATGAGGCCTCACATCCCATTGTTCAGGAAAAGAACGAGGTGTCCATTGCGAAAAGCAAATTGGACTTCGAAAAGCGACTCTTACAAGCCAAGGAGGAATTCAAAAACAACTTCCTTTCAAACATCAACCACGAGATCCGTAACCCATTGAACAATATGTTGGGTTTTATCGATCTCCTGGCCGAGACAAAACTGAACTACGATCAAAATGAAACGGTGAAAGTCATCCGGCGAACAGGAAAGCACATTAAGATGCTCATGGATGACATGCTGGACATTTCAAAGATCGAACGTGGCGTGATCACCATCAAGCATGTAAATTTTTACTTGTCATCCATCATCGCAAGCTTGCAAAATCATTTCAGCTTGAAATACAATTCTGAAAAGGTGCGATTGGAGGTTCAAATGGAGGAACACATGGCCAAAACCTTTATTGGTGATCCTATTCGGTTGAATCAAATTCTGTTCAACCTGTTGGAGAATGCCTTCCGCCATACCCATGAGGGCTTGGTTCAGTTGAAGGTTTATTCGGAAGACATCGATAAAAAAATGGCCCGCGTTCATTTCAAAGTATCCGATACCGGGGTTGGTATCCCAGCCGAGGAACTTAAGAAGGTATTCGACTCGTACTACCAACTAAAACTAGACAAGGAAAAACCCATTGGTGAAGGACTGGGCTTAAAAATTGTGAAGGACCTGGTGGAACTGCTCGAAGGAGACATCCAGGTGTCGAGTAGCAACGGACAGGGATCTATCTTCCATTGCAGTATCCCCTTCGAAAAACGCGTTCCGAAGCGGGAAAAGAAAACCGTGAGCAAGGGATCGGGCATAATGCGTTCCAAGCGAATCCTTATCGTAGAAGATGAGTCTACAAACCAAATTCTATTCATGAAAACTTTTTTGAATAACGACAAAGGATATGTGATAGAGCTTGCCAATGACGCCTCCCAGGCACTAACGCTGCTGGAAAAGAGAAAATACGACCTGGTTATCGTCAAGAGGAACTACCCCGATATGGAAGGCACAGAGTTGATCGAAAAAATAGTAAATCATGCTGAGGGAAATATCTCCCAGGTTCCTGTGCTAATGGCTAGTGGAAGCACCTTGATCCATGAACAACAAGAGTTTTTGGATGCCGGGGCTTCACTCTTTTTACCCAAACCCTATTCCAAAAAAGAGCTCTTCAACCAAATCGAAAAGCTGATTCGATAATCGTGGATTAGCTTGTCTTACTTCTTGTTTAGCAAGTACCTGTAATCTTCCAGGTCCAGACCATTTTCGTAAATTTGGATCGACCTGCGAATCAACTTCTCAGCCAGATCTTCCGGATAGCCCAGGGCAATGGCATATCGCTCGATCAAATCCCGTTCCCCATCATCAATAG